>JBEAUF010000360.1:0-9680 GCA_041161565.1 Planctomycetota bacterium
AGCCCGACGCTGCGCGAGAGAGGAGAGGGTGGAAAGTAGAGAGTAGAGGAGAACGCGGAAGTCAGAACGGATAAGCGGACGGGCGGAAGCCCCCGGTTACGCCTCCGCACCCTGGTGCGCACCCCTGCCCACGCCTGAGCGGACGGGCGGCAGCCCCCGGTTGCGATTTCGCACCCTGGTGCGCGCCCCTTCCCGCGCGTGAGCGGTCGGGCGGCAGCCCCCGGTTGCGATTTCGCACCTTGGTGCGCACCCCTGCCCACGCCTGAGCGGTCGGGCGGAAGCCCCCGGTTGTGATTCGCACCCTGGTGCGCGCCCCTCCCGCGCGTGAGCGGTCGGGCGGAAGCCCCCGGTTGTGATTCGCACCTTGGTGCGCGCCCCTTCCCGCGCGTGAGCGGTCGGGCAGAAGCCCCCGGTTGTGATTCGCACCTTGGTGCGCACCCCTGCCCGTGGCGTCAGTAGCGTGTAGCAAGGGCACTTTACCCGCGGGCTGCCGCCCAGCGGCTCAGTGCGTAGCGGAAGCGTCCGGTTGGGAATCGCGCCGTGGTGCGCGACCCCTGGCGTTGGCTTCTGTTGCGTGTTGCCAGCGCTCTTTACCCGCAGGCTGCCGCCAAGCGGCTCATGCGCGGCGGAAGCCCCCGGTGGCGATTTGCACCCTGGTGCGCGCCCGCCCGCGGCGTCAGCAGCGCGTTACCAGCGCTCTTTACCCGCAGGCTGCCGCCAGGCGGCTCATAGCCTCCCGCCCTGCGGCTCATCCCCTCCCGCCGGCAGCTGCCTGACGCGTTCGCCGACGTCGTGGGCGTCTACCGGGAAATTGGCGAACTGCAGGGTGGAGTTGCGTTCAAACCAGCTGCGGATGATCGGGTGCGCATCTTCGTTTTCGCGCGCCTTCACAATCAGCGTGTCGCCTTCCGTGACGGCCCGAATTTCGCCGTCGTCGATTACCATCGTCCCCTTATGGAACACATACCGCGGCATGCGGAACATCGCTTCCAGATCGTCCTGGCGACTGTACACAGTAATGTCCGCATCGGCACCAGGTCCAAGGTGTCCTTTGTGATGCAGTCCCAGCAGCCGTGCGGGACCGGCGCGGGTGATGATGGCGATTTCCTCCAGCGTGTATTCGCGAGTCAGGTCCGGCAGAGTGCAGGCGGCCCGCAGGCGTTCCGGAAGCCGCTCCAGCATCTCCTGCCTGCGATTGCGATCCATCAGCAAAGCAATGATCTCCGGATACGCCAGAAACGATCCGCCATTCGGATGGTCGGTGCTCATCGCCACCCGCCACGGATCCTGCACCAGCAGATACCATTCCAGACCAATCGCCCACTGCAGGGAATGCACAAAGCTCGAGTCGCGGTAGCGAATGGGCACGATACCGCACCCACCTTCCAGCTCCACATCCCCGCTGAACCACTTGCCGCCCGTCACCCGGTGCAGATAGTGGCCCAGGGGACCGTCGCCCGTCATCGACGTCGTTTCGCCGAACAGGACCTGGCCGACATCCACGGAAATTTCCGGATGAGAATTCACGTAGTCCGCCAGCAGCGGGACCTGCGAACACATCCTGCCCTGTTCGTCCGGGCTGCCCCCATAGCTGTGAAACTGAATGTGCGTGATGTGGGCGCGGGAACCTTCAAAGGCCCGCATGCTTTCCAGCGTGGTGCTGAAGTTCCCCGGAATGCCCAGCTGATTGCAGTGCACATGCACCGGATGGGGCAGCTGCAGCCGATCCGCGGCCGCCGCCAGCTCCCGCAGAATCGTCCGCGGCGTCACTCCGCTCAGCGGCACAGGATCATCAAGTCCTGTACACCCGCCACCACCGCTCTTCCAGATCTCCACACCACCCGGATTCACAAGCTTGACGGCATAACCGCCGGTGGCATTGAGCAGCCAGGCCATGCAGCCATCCAGCAGCTCCGGATTGCCCCGCTGCAGCTGTTCAAGCAGCAGATGGTTGTTGCCCATCATCACGTAAAAGCCCTTGTCGATGACCGGAGTATCCTGCAGTTCATCGTGGGCGTGCCGCGCAGCAATCGGCGGGACGGCAGCGTCGAAGGCCGTGGTGTAGCCAAGGCCCGAGTACAGATAGCCCGTGGCGAAGGTTGTGGGCACCGTTCCAAGCGTGCCGGATCTGGTGAGCCGGGTGCGGGCGAGCGGTGCGGTTCTGCGACGCTGTTCCGGGAGCAGTTTGCGGGCCGTGTTGACCTTCGGACCGGCTATGTGGCAGTGCATGTCCACACCGCCTGGCATCACCACCATCCCCTGCACGTCCAGCACGATCTCCGCCCGCTCACCTGGGTCGGACGGCGGCGCGATGATCCGGCCGTCTTCAAACCACAGGTCCCGGACTGTTCCATTGACCCCGTTGCGGGGATCGTAAATCCGTCCGCCAGTCAGACAGGTGCGAGTCATGGTTGGCTTCAGAAGGGACCGGAGGACTTTTCGGCGGAGGGCTGCCCTGCCATCACGACAGTCCCTGTCGCACGCAACTGCTCACGAACCGCCTCACGAGCCTGCTCACGCTTGCGTTCGAGCAGCTGCTGTTCGATTTCCTTCTGCACTTCCACAAAAGGAATCGTCCGAGGGTCGTTGCGGTCAGCGAGATGGTAGATTTCCAGTCGATCAGCGAAGGATTTGACCGGAGAAACAGTGCCGACCTCCATAGTGAAAAGCTGTTCTTCGAGGTCGGCGGCGAGCGACCCACGGCCGATCCAGCCCATATCACCTCGTTTTTCAGCATTCAGAGCATCCGAATATTCCGTAGCCAGATCACCGAAGTCCCGACCGCCGGCAAGGCCGCTGGTCACCTCAGCCATCCGCTGCTCGGCCCCCGCCTGACCACCATGCTTCTCAAACCGCACCACGATCTTGGAAAACCGGATCTGCTCCTCGGGCGTGTAGTCCCCGCGGTGAGCCTCGTAGTAACGCAGCAGCTCATCCCGGGATACTTTCTCGGGCACCTGAGCATTGCTGGTGATGTAGCCTTCCACGAGCTGAATGCGGAAGAAACTGTTCCGCAGGTCCTCGATGGATGACCCCTGCGACGCCAGCCAGTCGTCCAGCTCCTGCTGGGTGGTTTTGTTTTCCCGCGTGCGGATCTTTTCAACAACCTCCTGGAATCGCGGTTCCAGAGTCTCTCGCACCTCGTCCTGACGCTCTTTGGGGATCTTCAGCTGAGCAGCCTGCATCACGAGTTCATCGTCGACGTATTTCGGCAGTCGCTTGCGAAGCTCAGTTTCCAGGATCCGCTGTCGCTGCTGATCGGGGATCCCGGGATTGCTCTCGACGACCGCGCGGTAGTCCCGCATCACATCGTCCAGAAAGATGGGTTTGCCGTTCACGAGCGCCACGATGCTGTTGCCGTTGAGCGGCCCGGCGCTGAGCTGTGCGGTGCCCACCGACTGCACCGGTCCGTCACCCGGCTGCAGCAGGCTGGCCAGACGCTGCTCTTCGGCGTCGGCCGATTCGTTGACGAGCGTTCGCCGGGGCGGTGGCGGTGCAAAGACCGGGTTGTCTTCCTTCACCGATCGGCCGCTGCAGCCGGAGGCCGCCAGCAGGGTTGCGAGTGCGGCGGCAACGAGCCCCCGTCGCCCTGCCACGACAAGGTCGCTGCAGCAGGCTGCGGATGACGAAATTTGGTGTTGGGCAGTCACAAAATTTCAGCCGATTTTTCTTGACAGGGGTCGAATGGCGTGCTCCTGAAAAAGTATATCGGAAATTCGGCCTTCGCAGCAAGACCGGGTCTTGCAACGTAAGTTGTTGTTTTCAAACGTTTTGCACCAGCATCATTTGCCACATGCAGCGGTTCCCTGGCAGCTTCTGCCGCTCCAGCCCAAAGTCAGCCCCGACGCGCAACCCGGTCGGCCATTGGACGAATCACCAACACCCGCCATCGCCACTCCTGATAATCCACACCGCTCCACTCCGCCGCCTGATTGTTTCCCGCCCAACAGCGGCGATACTGTTCCACAGACAGCCTGCATCCACGTTCCCGCTTCCCTGCCCACCATCTCCCGCCCCCCGGAAGGTGTCCCATGCGACGCTTCCTGCTCAGTCTCTGCTGCACAGTCCTGCCGCTTTGCTGCACCGCATCCGCCCAGGACAGCTCCCCGGCACTTGCCCGCGGAAAAGCCATCTACGAACAGCAGTGCCAGTCGTGTCACGGCGTCAACGGAACGGGTTCCAAAGAAGTGCCCAGCCCGCTGTTTGGTGATCGTGCCGTGGCCGAGCTGGCCGACCTGATCGATCGCACCATGCCCGAAGGTGCTCCGCAGGAATGTGTCGGTGAAGACGCCCGCGCGGTTGCTGAATGGATGCAGCAGGCCTTCTATTCCCCGGAAGCCCAGGCCCGACTCAACCCACCCCGCGTGGAACTGGCGCGGCTCACTGTTTCCCAGTACCGCAATGCCGTCGCGGATCTTTCCACCTCCTTCCGCTGGCAGCAGACGCCGGGTGCGGAACGTGGTTTGAATGCCTCCTATTTCGCCGGACGCAGCCACCGTCGTGACCGACAGGTCCTGCAACGACTCGATTCACAAATCCACTTCCAGTTCGGCAGCTCCAGCCCCGACGGAGAAAAGCTCAGCGAAGATGCCTTCGCTGTCACCTGGGACGGCTCATTGATTCCCCGCGAAACCGGCTGGTACGACTTCACACTCCGCACGGAAAACGGTGCCAGGCTGTACGTCAACGACCGCAACACTCCGCTGATTGACGCGTGGGTGCGTTCGGGCAACGATACGGAATTCCACGGCCGCCGCTATCTGCTCTCCGGTCGCCTCTACCCAATCAAGCTCGACTGGTTCAAATTCGGTGAAAAGACAGCCGCCGTCCAGCTCTGCTGGAAGGTCCCCGGCGGAGTGCTCGAAACGATCCCCCGGCGGCATCTGTGCCCCAGACCTTCCCCCGATGTGCTGGTTGTTGAAACCCCGTTTCCACCCGACGACCGCAGCGCCGGTTACGAGCGTGGTACCAGCGTTTCAAGGGAATGGGACGAAGCGGCCACAGCAGCCGCTGTAGAAGCTGCCGACAAAATTGTCGCCTCCATCAATGACCTCGCACGCCTGCGGGACGGTGGCGATCGTGCTCAGAAAATCCGCGAGTTCGCGGTGAACTTTGTGGAGCGAGCGTTTCGCCGACCGCTCGATGACACGCTCAGACAGAAATACGTCGACACCCAGTTCGCGGCCGCAAAATCCGACGATGAAGGGCTCCGCCGAATCGTCATTCTGGCCCTCAAATCCCCGCGGTTTCTCTACCGTGAAACCACCGGGGCCGATGATGACTACGATCGCGCAGCGCGACTCTCCTTCGCCCTGCTCAATTCGCTGCCCGACCCACAGCTGCTGGAGGCCGCCAAATCCGGCAAACTCAACAACCCCGACGAACTTCGCAAACACGCGCGACGGCTTGCCGCGGATCCCCGCTCCCGCGCCCGGCTGGTTGAATTCCTCCGTGCCTGGCTCAACCTCGACCGCCTGCAGGAACTCGACAAGAGCGACCATGCCCATCCGGACTTCACTCCTGAAATCGCCGCCGATCTCCGCACCTCCCTCGAACTGTCCCTCGAACACGCCGCCAACAGCGCCGGCGGTGATTTCAGAGCCCTGCTGAACTCCGATTCGATTTTCATGAATGACAGACTGGCAAAGTTCTACAACGCCGCTCTGCCAGTGCCCGCAGCCTCGGCCACAGACACCCCGGGCTCCCCCGCCGCCGAATTCCAGCTCGTGCAGTTCGAACCCGAACACCGCGCTGGCATCGTCTCACACCCCTTCCTCCTCTCAGGACTCGCATACCTTGAAACCAGCTCACCCATTCACCGGGGAGTGTTTGTTTCCCGGGGACTGCTGGGACGCGGAGTGAAGCCTCCACCAATCGCCGTGGCCCCGACAGCCCCCGAACTCTCCCCGGATCTCAACACCCGTGAACGCGTAACGCTCCAAACCAGCCCGGATATGTGCGTCAACTGCCACAACCTGATCAACTCCCTCGGATTCGCCCTCGAAAACTTCGACGCAGTTGGGCGCTACCGCAACGAAGAAAAAGGCCGTCCGGTGGATGCCTCGGGCCAGTACCTGCAGCGGAGCGGGCGGCTGGTGCGTTTCACCGGCGCCCGCGAACTCGCTGAATTCCTCGCCGAAAGCGAAGAAACCCAGAGATCATTTGTCCGGCAGCTGTTTCATCACATGGTGCAGCAGCCGGTGCTGGCGTGGGGCCCGAATGCGGTGGACGAACTGAACGAAACCTTCACCAGCAGTCGGCTGCAGATGCAGGAACTGCAGGCAGAAATTGCTGTCCGCGCCGCACTGCGCGGCTGGTCCCCGGCCCCCCCGGCGACCGCGGCCCGCACGTTCAACAGCACTCCCGCTTCCAGACTCCCATTTTCCTCCGAAACGCAATTGCAACAACCTGCCAAATTGCGATGATTACATAGCCTCCGCAGAAAAAGGAACCCGCCATGCAAACCCGCCGTCACTTCCTCCGCCGACTCGGACTTTCCGCCGCTGCCACCCCGTTCATCTCCGGACTCAGCGCCTTCGCCTCCCCCAAAGCACTCGGCACCCGCCGCCAGCGTCTGGTGGTGATGTTCAGCCCCAACGGCACCGTCCCCTGGGACTTCTGGCCGGACGAAGAGGGCGACCAGTTCACCCTCAAACGCATCCTCCAGCCGCTCAGCGACTTCCAGAACCGCATGCTGGTGCTCAAAGGCGTCTGCGACAAAGTCCGCGGCGATGGCGATAACCACATGCGCGGCATGGGCTGCCTGCTCACCGGCACCGAACTCTTCCCGGGCAATATCCAGGGCGGCTCCGATACCCCGGCCGGCTGGGCCAGCGGCATCTCCATCGACCAGGAAATCGCCGGCTTCCTGCAGTCCAAAGAAGAAACCCGAACCCGCTTCGGTTCACTCGAATTCGGCGTGATGGTCCCCGACCGCGCTGATACGTGGACGCGCATGAGCTATGCCGGAGCCAACAAGCCGATCGCGCCCGTTGATGACCCCTACCAGATGTTCAAAAAGCTCTACGGTCAGGTACGTGACCGCGAAGTGCTCACCAGCATCCTCGATTCCGTCCAGGATGACCTCCAGGCCATCGGCAAAGTCATCTCCTCCGAAGACCGACGACTGCTCGACGAACACACCACCTTCGTGCGTTCCATGGAACAACAACTTCAGTCCGCCCAGTCGCTCGATTCCGGCCACGCCGTGCCCGCACTGGAACCAGGCATCCGCGAAGAAAATGACAACATCCCGCAAATCACCCGCATGCAGATCGAACTGCTGGTGAACAGCTTCCAGAATGACTTCACCCGCGTCGCCACCCTGCAAATCACCAACTCCGTCGGCCAGCCCAAAATGCGGTGGCTGGGCATCGAAGAAGGCCACCACGAACTGTCTCACGAACCCGACGAAAACAAGGACGCCCACGAGAAACTCACGAAGATCAACACGTGGTACTGCGAACAGCTCGCTCTGCTCGTTCGCCGCCTCGCCGAAACCCCCGAACCCGGCGGTGAAGGCTCGCTCCTTGACAACACCACCATCCTCTGGGGCAACGAACTCGGCCAGGGTAACTCACACACCCTCGACAACATCCCCTTCGTGATGATCGGCAACGGACTCAACTTCCGCATGGGGCGGTCCCTCAGGTTCCCCAAAGTTCCGCACAACCGACTCCTGCTGGCCCTCGCTCACGGTTTCGGACACCACATCGAAACCTTCGGCAATCCAAACTTCTGCAAGGACGGCGTCCTCACCGGACTCACCTGAGACAGATTCCGGAAAGCTCCCAGATGAACTGGCAATACGCTGCAACCTGGGCGATGATCGCATTCGCAGCCGGACTGATCCTGCTGCGTTTGCCGCGCTTCTCCCGCAAAGACGGCTCAGGCTGCAGCGACTGCCACGGCTGCTCCGGTGCCACCCCGCCCCAGCCACCGCTGCAGCTCGTGCAACTCGGATCAGCTCCCGCCGCACCACAGCGGCAGGCCTGAAGGACACTCCATGCCGGCTGAACAGATCAACAACCCACCGCCCGCTTCCCCGCACTTCGAGGCGCTGGCAGGCAGCCGCCGGGAATGGATTCAGTCGGTGCTGCGTCCGTGGTGCCACAGCGCCACTGTCCAGGACCTGCGCCGCGCAGAACTGGAATGGCATGACCTGGCCGGACGGGCCGACCCCGCTGCAACACTCTGGAAATGGGCCTGGGAACGCTTCCCGGACGCCGTGCACCCCGACTTCCCTGGACTCAACGAAACCTGGCCTGTCAGAGTCCGGCTGCACGACGGCCGGGAACTTCAGGGCTACCCGGATGCACGTCGCAGCACCCGCGGACAACTGATTCTGCTCTGCATGGATCAGAGTTCCACGACCACAGGGATTACCGAAACGCCTCCAGTGTCGCTCGACCACGTGGCATCGCTGGTCAGAGTTTCCGCGGACGAAAACTGAACCCACCAGATCCCTGTACCGGCCCGCCTGCAGATCCCGACACGCACGGCCGTGTGTTGCCCCCAGACCTGCGGCGTCCCCTTGCTTGACTCGCAACGGAGAGAAACGCTAACCTCAGACCGGCGTCCGAAAGTGGCGGACGCCGGAGACGGTGGCGGACGGTCGAGCATGAAAGGCGCGGAGATGTCGGTTTCGGGGTCAGACGACATGCGGAATATCTCACGGCGGGGACTGTTGACAGCTGCCGGTCTGGCCGCGGGGATTTCTGCCACCGCCACGGCCCGCGCGGCAGCAGCGCCAGCCGCAGCCACGTTCGTGGACGAAGTGGAACGTCCAGGCGCCACCCGCAATACTCGTTTCGCCGTCAACGTGGAAATGTGGTTCGGCGGCCGAAGCTTCCTGGAAAAGATCGAGCTGGCAGCGAAGTTCGGTTATCCGGCGATTGAATTCTGGCCATGGGAAAACAAGCCGCTGGCGGAGGCCGCCGCGCTGCTCAAAGAACGCCAGGTCGCGGTGTCCCAGTTCACCGCGTGGCCCTTCGGCAAAATCCTCAACAACCCGGCGTCGGACCATGCGGATTTTCGTAAGCGGATCGAACAGGCCTGTGACGTGGCTGATCAGCTGGACTGTTCCCTGTTCACAGTCGTGATTGGCGACAACATCGAAGGAGTCAGCAAGGCGGACATGCACGCGGCCGCCATTCGTGGACTCAAATCCGTCGCCCGACTCTGCGAAGACCGCAAAAAAACAATCATCATCGAACCGATGAATCCACGCAATCACCCCGGACACAGCCTCTACGGCGGCGCCGACGCCGTAGCCATCTGTCGCGCCGTGGGCTCACCGTCCGTCCGAATCAACTGGGATCTCTATCACATGCAGATTGTGGACGGCGATCTGTGTATGAAGATGCGGGAAGCATGGGATTACATCGGCTACCTGCAGCTGGCAGACAATCCCGGCCGGCACGAACCTGGAACAGGCGAAGTCAACTACACCCGCGTCTTTCAGGAGATTCTGAACCTGAAATACCAGGGCTTCGTCGGACTTGAATGCACTCCCCTGCAGGACGACTGGTCCGCCGCCCAGCGAATCTGGCAGGCCGATAACTGGACACCCCCCGCCAAACCCTGAGCGGACGCGCAGCAGCCCCCGTTTGTGCCCCCGCACCTTGGTACGCACCCCTGCCAGCCCCCCGAGCGGACGGGCGGAAGCCCCCGGTTACTCC
>JBEAUF010000447.1:0-9883 GCA_041161565.1 Planctomycetota bacterium
GGCGGAAGCCCGCGGGTAAAGAACCCAGGCAACGCGCCGCTAACGCTGCAAACAGGGGGCGCGCACCAAGGTGCGAATCACAACCGGGGGCTTCCGCCCGTCCGCTCATCATCCTGCCAAACGCGACGCCAAACACGTTGAACCGCAGGGCGGAAGCCCGCGGGTAAAGAACCCAGGCAACGCGCTGCTAACGCCGCAACCAGGCGGCGCGCACCGGGGTGCGAATCGGACAACCAAGGGCTGCCGGGCGTTCCAGAGCGACGTTCACCGGACTTTTGCGACATCTTCAACAATCAGCTGGTCGGCGGACTGCTGGACACTGCGGCGGAGACGAACAACGAGTCCTGCGTCCTGGTAGTTCCAGAACTCTCTGATCAGAGAGCTGCCTCCGAGTCGGGAGATGCGGGTGGGTCGGCCGAGGATCCGGGTGACCTGTTCAGCGTTCATCCCGGGGACGACGCGACCTTCGCGGGCAGCGAGCTGCAGGTCGTTGCCGGGTATTGAGGACATTTGCTCGCGGGTCATCCATGCGCCGCGGAAGTGCTCCCAGCCGAGGGTTCTGAGGCGATCTGCGATGGCCGTCACGTCTCCTGGAGATTCCTTTGCGGAGCGTTCCCATGCGGTTTTGAGCAGTGTTACAGCGCGTCCGCGAAGGCTCTCGTCTCGCCACTGTTCGGCAGCGAAGAGGATTTCATCGGCGGTGCGGAGCATTCCGGCGAGCGTATTGGTGCCGAAGCGCTGTTCCTGGGCTTTGAGCCAGCGTTCGCGAAGCTGCAGGGATTCGGAGTTTCGGTTGAGTTGCGTCAGGACCTGGACTGACTCGAGGAGTTGCTGCCGATTCAGGCCGCCGGCATTTTTCAGGTGCCACTGGACTTCGAGATTTTCAAATTCGCCGGCGGCTGCGGCTTCTTCGGGGAGTTGTTCGCGGGCGAGCCGGGCGATGGCCACGCCGTTGCTGCCATCGGGTTTGAGTTGTTGTCGGAGGCAGGCGAGCTGCAGTCGGCAGTAGAGGAGTCGGTGCAGCAGGGGTCGATTGGATTCGACCGTTTCCTCCCACGCTCGGGACGGATTTTTTTGAAAGGCATCCTTCACGGACTGGGGGGGCGGAGGGTTCGTCTGATCCCAGCCGGGGAGTGCTTTGGCGGCCGTAGCGAGGGCTGTAGGATCGGTGTTTGCGGCTTCGGCAGCCAGCAGCCATTCCCAGGTAATGCTGTGACTTGTGGCAGGCGGCAGCTGCAGCCGACCGGCCGTTTCCAGCAGTTCCCGGAGCGGCCCTGGCTGGCCGCGCAATTGCTGTTTGCGACTGTTGAGTGCCGTTGCGCGGACAGCCGTGATTTCCTGACGCAGCACTTCATCATCGTAGAAGTCTGCGCGGTCGGTGTATTCATCGGCAATTTTGAGCAGCTCGTCCCACGCCAGGTCTTTGCCTTCCAGAGCGCGACGCCGCAGCTGCTCTTCATCCATTTCCCGCACGTGCACACTGTTCACGTGAAAATGGAGTCGGCTGCCATCGAGCACGAATGTGCCGGAGACTTCGAGCGTCTGTCCGCGGCGAACTCGATCCGGCAGGCGAATGGTGCTGGGGTGTCGAAAGACAAGTTCGATCTTTTCGAGCCCGAAGGATTCACTCACACGACTCCGGAAGCGACCTTCAACCAGAAACTTCTTCTGATCACGGGCGTGCTGCATCCAGCGATTCTGCTGCTGCAGCAGCTGGGGCACGGTAACAACCTGGGCCGCGGCGGGTCTGGCCGCAGCCAGCACGAACAGGGGCACGATCAGCAGTACTGTTGGGACGGTCAGGCACTTCATGGCGGGGCAGTCTTCGATGGGTCCGCGGGGGCAGCGGCGTCAGTGGGGCTGGCAGCGGCCTCGGCTGCGGGCGGAGCGATGAGGGCAGCCTGCCGCTGCAGGATTTCTGAAAGTTCAGGCTGCAGATCTGCGCTAAGCCCTGCTTCGGACGCCAGATATTCGGAGGTCAGCAGTGTGATGCTGGCGGGGTCCAGTTCCAGCTGCAGCAGGCTGAACGCATCGGTGGCCGGGCTGCAGGAGCTGACAGCGGCAAAAAACAGCACCGACTGGCCCGGGTGCTGCTGAGCCAGCTGATGCAGTGTCTCTGACCGTGCAGACAGTCGCACCATGCGGCCGTGAATGAACAGCGGAAGATCGAGCAGGACAGTGGGAGCAGCATCCGGTGCGGGCTGCGGTATCGCATCAAAGAGCAGGTATCGACCGCTGAGTTCGGCGGCGAGTTCGGAGGGACGGGAGGGGCGGTCTGGGGCCGCATTGTCGCTGATCACGGTCACGGGATCGACAGCGGTGAGCTGATCGATGGCCTCGCACTGCTTCAGCAGCGAGCGTGCGAGCGATACATCGCTGTCCTGTTTGTCCAGCAATTCCGCGGCCTCAAGAGCACTCCGCAGAGACAGCTGCAGAGCACTGCGGTTGCGTTCGGTTTCCGCTGTGAGGGCCGCATCAAATTCCCGCCGCCAGGTACGACGAGCCGCTTCCAGCTGCTGACGATGAATCATCCAGCCGGCGGTGAGCAGCAGCAGTGAGAGGCAGCCGGCGGTGAGCAGTCGAAAAGGAGTGAAGACGCGGCGGAGCCTGTCGGCGATCGAGATGCGCGGGGGTGCGAGGAGTGGCGGGGCAGCGGTGGCAGACCGCGGCGAGGATGGCTGCTTTTCCGTTGTGCCGGGGGGAACAG
Organism: Planctomycetota bacterium; assembly: GCA_041161565.1. GTDB lineage: Bacteria > Planctomycetota > Planctomycetia > Planctomycetales > Planctomycetaceae > SXXK01. The sequence continues at coordinate 2,708 of JBEAUF010000447.1, forward strand.
TGGCGGAAGAGGATCCGGCTGCAGAGCGAGCTGGCGGCTGCTTCGACGGGGCGGTGCCACTGCGTTTCGTCGAGCCGCGACGGGGCGCTGCGGTGGATCCGGAATCGTCCGCGGCCCATGCCGGAACAGTCTCAGCTCCGGCCGAATGTCGATGATCGGCTGAGTGCTGCAGGTCCAGGCCGGACTGGGCAGCGGCTGAGGACGGGGATCCTGGGGAGAGTTCGCGAGCCGCGGCGGCCGTGCGGGCTCCGGTTCCAGCATCACCCGCCTGACGAGTACTGCGGCGTGCAGCGGGATAGAGGTTTACGGGGAGGGCGAAGAGGGATTTACCGCAGGCAGAGCAGATGGCGATCTGAATGCGGGGGCGGCGAATACCGGCAACGGTGTGTCCGCAGTCGCAGCGGAGTTCGAAGGGAGTGGGGGTGTCGACGGCTGCAGTGCCAAAGAGCTTTGCTCGGGCCTTTGCCAGTCGTTCGCCGATCGTGGTCATGGGAACCGTGCAGTGTGGGAGGCGGAGGGTGCCGGGGGTTTGCGGCAGAAACTGCCGATCCGGGAGATTTTTCCCGAGAGCAGGTGCCGGGGCAAATGGGAGTCGGGAAAATTCCGGAGGAAGGTCGGGATTTCGCAGAGTGCACCCGTTTGCTAAAACTCGGGAAGACACGGCTCGGGCAACCCGCCAGCCGTCGCAGACACCCCGCGAAAGGATTCCCATCCCATGACTCTGTATGACGATAATTCCCTGACCATCGGCCGCAGTCCGCTTGTCCGCATCAATCGCCTGACTAAGGGACTGCCCGGGACAATCTACGCCAAGATCGAAGGCCGCAACCCAGCCTACAGCGTTAAGTGCCGCATTGGTGCGGCAATGATCTGGGACGCCGAGAAGAGCGGTCGTCTGAAGCCCGGCATGGAAGTTGTCGAACCCACCAGCGGCAACACCGGAATCGCTCTGGCCTTCGTATGTGCCGCCCGCGGTTACAAACTGACTCTCACAATGCCCGAAACAATGTCCATCGAACGCCGCATGATCCTCCGTGCCTTCGGCGCCAATCTGGTGCTCACACCGGGCGCAGAAGGCATGAAGGGGGCAATTGCCAGAGCTGAAGACATGGCGCGGCAACCCAACACTTTCATGCCGCAGCAATTCAAAAATCCCGCAAATCCGGACATTCATTTCCGCACCACCGGACCGGAAATCTTCGAAGATCTGCAGGGCAAAGTCGACATCTTTGTCGCTGGCGTCGGTACCGGCGGAACCATCACCGGAGTCTCGCGATACCTGAAACAGGAAAAAGGACTCCCCATTCAGTCCATCGCGGTGGAGCCATCCGCCAGCCCGGTGCTCTCCGGTGGTGCTCCCGGCCGTCACCGCATCCAGGGAATCGGTGCTGGTTTCAAACCCGACATCCTTGACATGGGACTCGTTGACGAAGTGCTGCAGGTCACTGACGAGGAAGCGATGGAAATGGCACCCCGGGTCGCTCGGGAAGAAGGCATCCTCTGCGGCATCAGCTGTGGAGCGGCCATGGCAGCAGCTCTGAAGGTCGCCGCACGCCCTTCCAGTGCCGGCCGGAACATCGTCGTCGTACTGCCCGACTCCGGTGAACGCTATCTGTCGTCACCCATGTTCGACTACGCTCGCGACCAGCCGGCTGCGTGATTGTCTGCCCGAGGCGTCTCGCCCCGCGAAAAGTGTCCACCACGGTGTACCTCTCGAGGGGCGGTTTGCAATTCTGAGTGCTTTCAGCCGAAACACATCCCAGAACTCCCGGTTCACCTGCATTTCGTCGTCACGCCACAACCGGCCACGACGCCGTGTCGTTTCCCGGGCATCACTGCACACAGCAGTCTTGACCCGTTTCCGGAACCCCGGGAGAATGGCGGGGGGATTGCCCTCCGATCCGGCTCCAACAACTCAAACCTCCGTCCATTCAGCCGGAATTCAACGGTCTGCCCCCGGCAGCAATCGGAACCATCCATGAGCGAACCAGTCCCTTCAGACGAAAACCTGAACCTGCAGAAAGTCCGCGAGCGGGTTCTGCAGCTGGCGCGAGAGATTGAGCAGTTGTCCGGCCAGGATCTCCCGCCGCAAAAGTTCTTCCAGGAGTTCCTCGTCCGCGTCATCACGGCGATCGGAGCAAAGGCAGGGGCAGTATGGGTGGTTGACGAATCCGGACGACTCAGTCCGATCGCCCACCTGAACCTCAATCAGATCGGCCTGTTCGAACGCCCCGGCGCTCAGGGCCTCAACGAAAAAATCCTGATGGAGGTGCTCAACACCGGCGAAGCCCGCACGCTCTCAAGCGGTGGTGAAACACAGCTCCCCACCGAACACGTGCTGGTGCTCGCAGCACTCCACCGCGAAAAGAAATGTGTCGGCGTTGTGCAGCTCTTCCAGCGGCATGATGTCCCAGTCAAAGCCCAGTCAGGCTACATGCAGTTTCTCGAACAGATGTGCGGTTACGCCTCAAGGTTTCTCGAGGGTCGCCGCCGCAGCACCACAGATTCCGCGGATCTGAAAAACCAGTTCTGGACAGACTTCGAACAGTTTTCGCTCCGCCTCCAGCGTTCGCTGGATGAACAGGAAGTTGCCGACGCCGTGGCCAGTGACAGCCGACCGCTCCTGGGCTGCGATCGCGTCTCCGTAGCCACTCGCCGCGGACGCAGCGTGCAGGTACGAGCTGTGAGTGGGCAGAGCAGCGTAAACGCTCGAGCCAACCTCATCGCCGCCATGCGCCGCCTCGCCAGCAGCGTCATCGATATGGGCGAAACTCTCACATACACCGGACGCATCGAAGGACTCGCCCCACAAATCGAAGAACCCCTCGCCGCATTCGTCCAGGAAAGCGGATCGAGGATGGTGATGATCATCCCCACCTTCGAAAATGCACCGCTCGTTCGTAAACAGGGCGAAGAAGCTGATCGGGAACAACGCAAAAAACGACTCCGCGCCTCGGGCTGCATCATCATCGAGCAGATGGCGGAATCCGAACCGCAGCCACAACTCGAACAGCGCGCAGAACTCATCGCCGACCATGCCGGCGCCGCACTCTGGAACAGCCGACTCCACAATCGCATCTTCGGACTCCGGCTCTGGACCACCATCGGCCTGACACTCGAATGGTTCCGCGGACGCCGGCTGATGATCTCGCTCGCCGTCCTCGCAGTCGCCTTCGCGATCGTCGCCGCGATGACCCTCATACGACTCGATTACCCGGTGACCGCCGAAGGCTTCCTCCGCCCCGTTGAACAACATGCCATCTTCGCCACATGGGACGGCCAGATCACTCGTGAAGGCCTGCATGTCGACGAAAACACCCTCGTCGAAAAAGACCAGCTGCTGATCACGCTCGCCAACGACGAACTCGACGGACAAGTCGAAGAAGCTCGTGCAAATCTTGAAAAACAAAACAATCTGATCCTCGCCAAAAACGAAGAAATCAACGTCGTCAGCAGCCAGCAGCGGTCAGGTGATGCAGAGACGGCGCGGAGCGCAGAGACCAACCGCCAGCGACTCCTCGTCGAACTCGCACGTCTCGAGGGAGACCGCGCCATCGCCGCCGATCAGCTCCGCACACTCGAAAACCGCCGCAATCAGAAACTCCGAATTCTCGCCCCCGCAGCCGGCCGCGTACCCAACCCCCAGCTCCGACAAATGCTCGAAGATCGCCCCGTCAGAACCGGCGATTACCTGTTCGACGTCATGAACGAACAGGGCCCATGGCACATGGAACTGCTGGTTGAAGAGAAGCGGATGGGCCACCTGCTCCGCGCTCTCCGCGAACGCCAGGCCGCCGGTGAATCCACCGAACTCCCAGGCAGCTTCGTCATCACTTCCAGTGCCGAAGAAAAATACACCTGCCGACTCACCCGCGTCGCTACTCGCTCAACCACCGATTCCGAAATGGGCACGGTCTTCGAACTCATCGCCGTCGCCGACGACGGCCAGACACTCCCGCCCTTCAGCATCGGCACCGAAGTCTCCGTCAAGGTTTACTGTGGGAAAACCACCCTTGCGTATTGGTGTTTCGGCGACATTGTGGAATTCCTCCAAAAGTACCTCTGGCTCTGAGATCACCGCGACACCACCGAAATTCCCGCCCCAAAACCCCTGGTGAATCACTCGCCCGTGTGCTAAATTCACCCCGCTGGTGCTCCTCGTCTCTACAGCACTTCCAGGGGTCTGGTCCGAAATGAATGAACGCGAAAAGGGCGGCGCTGACTGGTATCGCAAGGGCACAGAAGCGATGCAGCACAAAAACTGGGGGTACGCGATTGAGTGTTTCACCAATTGCGTGCGTCTGGTCCCCGATAATGTGCTCTACCGCCAGGCACGCATCGGCTGTATTCGCAAGTCCTACGGCGACAACGGCACCGGTGCGAAGATGGCCGGCATGCGGCTGATGGGCATTCGCACCCGGATCAAAAAAAGCCGGCTCTCAAAGGACTGGAAAGGGATCGAAACGGCCGCCGAAGAGGGGCTGGCTGTCAATCCGTGGGACGCCCAGCTGTTTTTCGACCTCGGCGAAGCCACCGCGGCACTCGATAACCTCGGCGTCGCCCGCTACGCCCTCGAACGCGCCGTCGAACTCGACCGCGACAACGTTGACTACAACCGCCGACTGGGCAACTTCCTTTTCGAACGCCGCGACTATAAGCCTGCCCGAGCCTGCTTCGAACGCGTTTATAAACTCGTGCCAACCGACAACGAAGCACGCAGCATGATGAGTCGCATCGATGCCACCTCAGTACTCGACCGCAAAGGACTCGAAGACGCCGAATCCACCCGCGATGTCGCCGTCGAACAACCCGCTCAGCCCGTCAACGCCTACGAAGAAGACCGCCGCGCCCGCAAGGGACAGTCGCGCCCCGCGGATGCACCCGGCGAATCCGCAGAAGCAGACCTCATTCACGCCATCCGCAAAGATCCGCAGAATGTCGGTCTGATTCTGCGACTCGCAGATCTCTACAAGCTCGCCCGCGAATTCGGCAAAGCCCAGGATCAACTCAACAAAGCCCTCGAAATCTCACCCAATAACGCCGAAATCCGTGAACTGATCCTCGAAGTCCAAATCAGCATGCTCCGCGATGACCTCGCCGAAGCCGATGCTCGCGCCAAAGCCAACCCCACAAAGGAACGCATCGTCGAAAAAGCCAAAGCCCTGCAGGTCGATCTGGTCCAGAAGGAAATCGAACTTTTCTCACTCGGCGTGGAAAACAACCCCACAGACCTCAAACGCAAATACGAGCTCGCCCTGCGACTCGCCTCCCGACACGTCAAACAGTTCAGCCGCGCCATCCCCCTGCTCCAGCAGGCCGCCAACAACCCTACACTCAAAATCGATGCCCTCGTACTCCTCGGCGAATGCTTCGCCCGCGAAGGCAAAAATGATCTCGCCCGCAGACAACTCGAAAAAGCCATCGAAGGCCTGAACTTCAACGACCGCCCCGACGCCTTCAAATCCGCCCACTATCTGCTCGGACGCATCTACGAAGCCGCCGGCAAATCCGAACAGGCCGAAAACCACTACGGCGAAGTCCTCGCAGTCGATTACGAATACCGCGACGTCCTCAAACGCATGGAAGCTCTCGGCGGCGGACAAGCCAACGCCATCGAATAACCCCGGTTACGCCCTTTTCCCCAACTTGCCGCCCACTGCCTGGGAACTTCCTCGCAATCTGCTATCCTCCGCCATGCGGATTGCGCTCCTCATCCGCTGCCCGCCCGCCACCCTTCAGACTGTTCCATCTCCCGCGGCAGATCCTTCCCCATGGGCTTTCTCTCGCAGTACTTCCTCAACCCGGCCTTCTTCCTGCCGGGCGCTGCGCTGGTGCTCCTGCCCATCCTCATCCATATCCTCAGCCGACTCCGCTACCGCCGCGTACGCTTCGCCGCCATGGAGTTCCTGCTGGAAAGCGAAGAACTCAACCGACGCCGCATCCTGCTCGAACAACTGCTGCAACTCCTCCTCCGCATCCTCGCCGTCCTCCTCATCACACTGCTCATCGCCCGACTCCTGCTCGACCCCGGTCGACTGCTGATGCTCCGCGGCGCCAGCCGCCACCACGTCGTACTCCTCGACGATACCCTCTCGCTCCGTGAACGCGACGGCAACTCCAGCCTCTTCCAGCGATCCCTCGCCACACTCGAAACCATGCTCGTCGAAGGTGTTCGACAATCAGGCTCCGCGCGAGTCACCATCCTGCCACTGTCAGATCCCCAGCGCCCCATTATTTCCGATCGAGTGCTCGATTCAGCCTTCGTCCAGGAACTGATTCCCAGACTGCGAAATCTCCCCTGCACCTGCCGCTCAGCCTCCCCCGTCCCCGCCCTCAATGCCGCTCGCGACCTGCTCGCCGCAGATGCCTCCGCAGACCCCCACGTACACATCCTCACCGACCTCCGCGCTGCCGACTGGAATGACCGCCCGGAAGTCACCGCCGCCTTCGCCGCGCTCCGCGCTGCACGCGCTCAGATCGACCTCATCCAGGTCTCCCGCGGTGATTCACATCCCAACATCTCCATCACCGGCGTCACCACCGAATCGCTCGCCGCAGCCCTCGGCGTGCCATGGCGAGTCACGCTGCAGGTACGCAATCACGGAAATGCCAAAACCACCGGACTCCGCGCTGCCGTCTCCATCAACGGCTCCCCGGTCCCCGCCAAAATCCTCATCCCCGACATCGAACCCAACGCTCAAATCGAAGTCTCACACGACCTCACCTTCGACACAGAAGGTCGTCAGCAGGTCGAAGTGCGACTCGATGATGATAACCTCCGCGAAGACAACCGCCGAGTCTTCGCCGTCGAAGTCGCCGAACGCCGCTCCGTGCTGATCCTCGATGACGATGGCCAGCAGGAAGACGCAGCCTTCGTCGCCGCTGCACTCAGCGCCGACCCCGCACTCACCGGACTCGCCGCCGATATTCGTTCATCCCAGGCACTCAACGCCTCCGACCTCCCACGCTACGACTGCCTCTACCTGCTCAACATCCGCGACCTCCCCGCAGACACCCTCCTGCTGCTCGCCGATTACGTCCGCTCCGGAGGCGGTATCGCCTGGTTCCCCGGTGAACAGGCCAATATCTCCTGGTACTCCGAAACCCTCCGCAACCCCGGAAACCCACTCTTCCCCGTGCCGCTCGGCGTCATCCAGGACGTCCTCCCGGATACCC
>JBEAUF010000033.1:0-24787 GCA_041161565.1 Planctomycetota bacterium
CCGGTTGCGATTCCGGCACCTTGGTGCCCACCCCTGCCCGCCGCGTCAACAGCGCGTTGCCAGCGCACTTTACCCGCGGGCTCCCGCCCTGCGGCTCATCGCGCTCCCACCCGGCGGCACATCAACCGGCCGATACCTTCCCACGACTCACTGCGGCGGGATCAGTCGGATCGCTCGCAGATCCAGCAGGGCAGTCTGAGGCTGGTCAGGTGTCGTAACCGTCAGCTGCACCCGGCCACGATGCAGATCGATCGTACCGGCACGGTAAGTTTGATACTCGTCCCAGGTACCCGTGCCCGGCACGCGGGCCGTCAGCAGCCTCGTACCCGTGGAAAACCGAATCAGACCGCCCGCCGTACTGTTGTCACAGGCAAAGTCCAGCTCCACAGTCCAGTCACCACCGCGGGGAACTTCCAGCGTCCAGCGGGCATGGTCAGCTGTGCTGGACCAAAATCCAAGGTTGCCATATTTGCCTTCGAACACCAGCGTCGGTCCGTAGATCTCCGCCGCAGAGGCCGGCAGCACAATCGTACCGTCGGCACCCGGCTGAATCACGGCGGGCTGGTTGCCGGCAAACTGCTTCCAGCTGCTGCCGGTGGACTGCACAAACGCCATCACATCCGCCAGATCCTGGGGAGCCAGATCCTTCTCCAGACCTTCAGGCATCAGCGAACGACCGGACGACAGCAGTTCCTCCACCTCGGACCGTGACACAGTCTGTTCCCGCCCGTCACTGCCGGCCAGTGTCAGATTCGCGCCGGTCTCGGCTCGGAGCATCCCAGTGAACTGCAGGCCGTCCTTCGTCACCACGGTGTAGCTGACAAATTTCGCTTCCACAGCACGGTTGGGGTCGAGGATGGCTGTGAGCAATGCACTGCTGGAGCGATCCCGGAGTGCCGCAAGGTCAGCCCCAAGATCCCTCCCAATATCCTGCAGCCGATGACAGCTGCTGCAGCGCTTTTCAAACACCAGCCGCCCGGCCTGCGGGTCGCCTGTGGTTCCTTCCAGCTTCTCGCGATACTCGGTCACCACAGCCTCGCGGCTGCTCACACCAACCTGCTGCAGCAACTCACGGGCACGCGTGGCCAGCTTCGAATTGCGGTGGTGCATCAGACGATCGCGACGAGCGGCATCAAGATCCGCAGCGGCGGCCGTGCCCGCTTCCAGCGCACTCAGCAGCAGCTCAATACCATCCTCCCGCTGCAGCAGCCCGTCAAGCAGCTCCGCCTGAGCAGTCGGCGCCAAAGACCGCAGCTGTTTCAGCACATCCGTAATCCCAGCTTCCGCACCCGCCTGCAGCAACAGCCGAATCGCTGCCTGCTGAACCAGCGGAGACACAGACGGCTTCAGAAATTCCTGAACCGGCCGTTCAGCCGAAAAGACACTTCCGGCCGCCCCGGCAAAGGCCAGTGCCGCAGCACGCTGATCTTCCGCCAGCGCGGAATTGGATGCCGCAGCCCACGCCGCCGCAGTCGCCTGCTCCAGCACCTCGCTGAAATTCGCACCGCCGGAAACTGCCAGCTGCTTCCCGGACTCGCCGCTGAGAACTTTTCCAAGCACAGACGCGGCCTGCTGCCAGCTGTCTGCAGACGCGGCGGCGTCCAGCGTCCGCAGCAGGCTGGTGAGCGGAGTGGCAAGTTCTCCGGCTGCACCCATTGCCCCCGCCTGACTCATCAACTGACTCAGCAGTGCCGCACCGCCCGCCGTGGAAGGGCTCTGCAGCACCTGCTGCAACACACTGCTGATATTCCCGGGATGCAGCGATGTGAAAGCCGCATTGCGGAGAGTTTCGTGGGCGGAGTGCTGCAGCAGCAGCCGTGCCAGCACAGGAGCAGCAGCAGCCGTTTGCACTTCACCACAGCTCAACAGCACCTGACGCTGCACCAGCACTGCCGGGTCGGCAGCGGCTTGTTCCAGCAGCTTCAGTGCCCCCGGGGACGGCGGGTCGGCAGCCAGCAGCGGTTCCAGAAGTTCCACGGCCATCCGCCGCACTTCCGCGTCGCTCGAAGCAAGGGCGGTTTCGAGCTCCTGCAGACGGACCGCAGACGCATCCTCGGGCAACAGCTGACAGAGTGCCGCAAGCGCCTGCACCGCAGACGCCCCGCCACCACCCGCTGTCTGTCTCAGCGAAGCCAGCACCGAACCAGCACCTGCCGCCGTCACCTCGCTGCGGCGATGCAGCAGCAGCCGGTGGGCCAGATCCCGCCACCAGCCGTTGGGGCTGGCCATGCGGGCAGCCAGATCCGCCAGCGGCAGCTCATTCCATTTCGCGGGAAACGGCTCTCTGAGCGTGGATTCCTGTTGTTTTGAGTCGCTGCCACAGCATTCGGTGGCAGGCAGAATCCGATAAATGCGACCGCGGTCGTTACCGGCAGACAGATTCATCTTCCGCTGATATTCGGCCGGAATCCATTCGGGGTGTTCGATCACCGCGCGATACATGTCGGCAACCCAGAGCGCTCCGTCGGGCCCCGTGCGCAGCATGGTGGGGCGGAACCAGTTATCGGTGGAAGCCAGGAACTCCCGATCCTGCTCATCGGCAGCACGGCGGCCGGACAGCGTGTTGCCGTCACCGTCTTCAGCGGGCTGCAGCACAAGTCGCGACACAAGATTATGCACGGGCTCGGAAGTGAATGCGTTGCCGGCAAATTCACTGCCCAGCAGCACGTCGCGATAAATCATCGTGCCACAGGCCGATGTAAAGCGATTGGCGAAGGCAAAGTCATTAAACCGGGCGAGCGTGCGGCTGGCAGGAAACACCGGAGCGGCGCCGGGCGTCTCCGCAATCTGCTGAACACCCCCGGGAATTCCGGCGTGCGGATTGCGCCGCAAATAGCGGTCCTCAAGTGCAAACTGCCAGATCGGATTGGAATTGTTGTTGCCAAACCAGCGACCAAAGTCATCACGCTCCCTCGCAAACTGCGTGGTGCCCGACACCGCGTCAACCATGTTACTGTCCGGATGAATGCGAAGATCGCGGCCACGCAGCAGCACAGGCTGCCCCGGAGGCGTGATGCGTTCAGCAACCCCGGGCAGCTCACCAGTTCCCGCTGCCAGTCCGCCACTGTCGCCGTTGGCCAGATACAGCCAGCCGTCCAGACCCCAGCGGAGTCCATTCACACGGTGCTGCTGATTGCCCTCGATAAAGCCGGCGTACAGCGGCTGGCGGTGGTCACAGACACCATCCCCATCGGTATCTTCCGCGTAAAACACCTGCGGAGCCATGGAAATCAACACCCCGCCTCTCCAGCACTGAATGCCGGAGGGAAAGGCCAGCTCATCAAGGAATGTCACTGCCTCGTCGTAAACCCAGTCACCATCGCGGTCGGTGAGCACACGAACGCGGCCACGGGGACGGTCGAGCGGATAGTCGCCCATTTCCACCACCCACAGCCGCCCGCGTTCATCCCAGTCGAATGCCACCGGGTCGCGAATCAGCGGTTCAGCCGCTGCCAGCACAGGCTGCATGCCGGGACGCGTCTTCAGGCTGGCCACGGCCGCCCCAGGCTGCAGCGGCGCAGGGAAATCCTGCTGCAGGCTGGCAGAGTAATATTCGTGGGGCAGCAGCTTCTGAACAGTGTCGCAGATCAGATCCTCCGCTTCCGGCGCCAGACGTGACGGGCGCCGATAGTACAACATCGACGAATCCACTTCGTAACCACCTTCACGCAGCAACCGCGCGGACGCTATGTAGCAGGGAACGTCGTTGCTGTAGGCGTTGATCCACAGCCGACTGCCGTCGAACATGTCGTTCATTCGCAGCGCGTAGTCCACAACCACCTCGCCACCCAAAAACACCATCGCCAGATCATCTCCGAAACACCAGGTCTGTACGGGGTACCCGGGAACGGTTGTGGGCACCGGCGTACCCTGTTTCAGCTGTTCCAGGAACCAGCGAGCGCGGGAACCGGTGACACCCGGCTGCTCCGCCTGCTGCTGCAGCTCTGCTTCGTTCGGTACGCCGGCCAGCGGCAGGTCAATCCGCGCAAGCTGGCACGTGATCCGCGGACTGATCCGCCGCAGCACGGCTCCGGACAACACTCGATTGACTTCGTCGGCGAGCGTCCGGCCGTGCTGTTTGGCCATTTCGTGGGTACCACGTGGAGACGGGTTGGCATCCGCACCGCAGCCGATCGCAATCAGCGCCACTGCGCCCGGATGCTCGGCTTCCAGGTAGTCTGCGGCGAAGCCGGCCCAGTCACCGCTGATCTGGTTGAAGTCACCCGTTTCCGTCGTGCAGTGACAGGCGTAATTTGCCAGCACGGCAATCAGCTTGCCATCCCGGTCATGTGCAGCCAGAAGCGGCACGCGTTTGTCCACCGGGCCGTCCGGCGTTTCCCCGAAACCCGACCAGCGACCCTCCGTGATCACTCGACGATTCATCGCAAATCCGGCTTCCCCGAAACCCAGGCTGATCGCCGCATCACGCTGGTTGCTGCAGGCCTGCAAAGCCACCTGCACGAGCTTCTCAGTGAGCTCTGCTTCGTAACGCGCCAGCCGCTCAGCATGATCCTCGGGAACTGCCGCGAAAATATTGGGCGCAAAGCCCCGGATCCATGGGGCCGCATGTGAGTGCGTGGCGCTGATGGCGAATCGTTCACGCGGCAGACGCTCACCCAGCCGCTCCTGAAGCTGTGCGTGCACCGCTTCAGTCATCTCCGCCGGTATGCCGCAATTGTCAACTGTCAGCAACACAGCCTGCAGGTCATCCTTCGGACCGATCGCCAGAGCTCTGGCGTGGATGCGGACCGCCGCTGTTTCCGCTTCCTGCAGGCGGTTGCCGTAACCTGTGAGCCGCACCGGGTAATCCGGAGTGACATCCACGACGGCCGCACCGACGGGCGTCAGCGGCAGGCTGGCACGCGTTTTCTCGCGAGTGGCGCGGGTCAGCACCGCAGCGAAGGGCTCCCGCTGCAGCAGATCCGGGCGCGTCGCAGTATGCTCATTCTGCCAGCAGAAATGGCCGTCGTGGACAAAGAAACCATTCGAAGTGCCATCCTCCCGACGCGCGGCCGGATAACCGAACGCAGACGGATCAGCCGCTACCTCCGCCAATAACGCGGCGTCAGCTTCAGGAAGCCCGCGAAACGGTGAAGGACTGTTTTCGCGAGCAGCCTGGACCTGCGGCAGAAATGCGGGCGGATGTTCCCGGAGCGTTTTGCCGGCACAGTAGGCCCTGTTCAGCCGATCCGCCGTTTCACGGAAGTTCAGAAACTTCACCTTCGGTCCATGAACCGCCACCGCATGGTCAATCAACTCGACAATCTGCTCCGGCTGAATCCAGCCATGGGGATGAAAGACCAGACTAAAACAGCCCCGTTTGGCAACCGTGAGATCAATGGCGGCCTTCCAGTCGTCCACAGTGATCGGATTGTTTTTTCCCTGCAAATGCTGAGCGGACCAGTCGCTGGGAGCCAGACAGGGGATCTGCCAGCAGACACTGTTGATCACCCATGGGTAAGGGTAGTTCTCGACATAATTCACAAAGTGATCGTGCACATTGCCGCCAAAGCGGTTGCCCTTCGGGAGGTACTTAAGAAACCGTTCGTTGCCGGCAGCATCCAGCAGTCGCTCGCGAGGCAGCTCGGGATCACGCCCGGTAAAGAACATAAATACAGACGAATCAATCTGCAGGAAACGGCCTTCCGGAGTCGTGCGGCTGAAAATACCGTCGTAAAAGCTGGGACTGACCGTGTTCAGGGAATCACAGCAGGGAGTCCGAAAGGCGACCGGAGCATTGCCCGGAATGGCCGCCATGCGATCCACACAGCGCTCATAAGTGGACCTCGCTTTGGCAAAGTCGCCACCCTGCAGAATCGGGCACGGATGATCGGCGGTGTGGCACTCAATTGACACACCCTCACCCAGCCAGCTCTGCAGCTGGGGATCATCGGGACGCACGTCGTTGGTCATGATGCTCACCGCAGCACGGCCGTCGATTTGTTTGAGCCGGTTCAGAATCGGACGCAGCGCCGCCTCGTACTTCGCCGGATCACGCATGTCGTCAATCGCCAGCACAATCACCGCTTCCACTCCAGGCTCACCCACCCAGTCCGGAGTCAACAGACGCGGAAAGTTCGCAGCGGGATACCAGGGGTTCGCCGGATCGATGGCAGTCACGCCAGCAGCAGACCCGGCAGGGGACTGCTGTCCAGTCGCCACGAGGGGAAAACCAAAGAACCAGGAAACACCTGCGAAAAGCAGCAGCAGACGCAGCACGGCAGATCTCCGATGCGGGTGAATTAAGCGGTGGAAGAACGCCCCAAGTGTACCGCGTTCGCTGACGCATGCCAGGAGGAAAGGTGGCAAGTTTGGGTTCAACAGACAGTTCGGCCCGAGACAGGAAATTCCCGGAATTCGCCGGATCGGGTCACAACCGCGGGCGATTGAGCCGCAGGGCGGTAGCCCGCGGGTAAAGAGCACTGCCAACGCCCCGCCAATCCCGCCGGCAGCACGGGCCCCACGGTGCCAAAACACAACCGGGGGCTTCCGCCCGTCCGCTCAGGAGATCTGCAAACCCGACGACGGGCGCACTGAGCCGCTGGGCGGAAGCCCGCGGGTAAAGATCACTGCCAACGCCCCGCCAATCCCGCCGGCAGCACGGGCCCCACAGTGCCAAAACGCAACCGGCGGCTTCCGCCCGCCCGCTCAGGAGATCTGCAAACCCGACGACAGCCGCACTGAGCCGCACTGAGCCGCAGGGCGGAAGCCCGCGGGTAAAGAGCACTGCCAACGCCCTGCCGATGCCGCCGGCAGCACGGGCCCCACGGTGCCAAAACACAACCGGGGGCTTCCGCCCGCCCGCTCAGGAGATCTGCAAACCCGACGACAGCCGCATTGAGCCGCAGGGCGGCAGCCCGCGGGTAAAGAGCACTGCCAACGCCCTGCCGATGCCGCCGGCAGCACGGGCCCCAAGGTGCCAAAACGCAACCGGGGGCTTCCGTCCGCTCACAACCCCGGCAAACGCCGCACCAACGCCTTGAGCCGCCGGGCGGCCGCCCGCGCTCAAAGCCCCCCGCACCGCATTGCCAACGCCACCTGCCCCCTCACCTTCAACACAAAACACAACCGCGGGCTGTCGGCCGGGCCGGTGCAGCCTGATGATTGCGACATGTCGGCAGGGCAGCCCCACACGTTTCGCTTTCCCCGGCGACCTGGCTTTTCTTTTGCCCCGGTGTCGTGCACACTAACGGCTCTTCCGGGAGCCCGCGGCATGGGGCCTGATGCTCCCGCAGACCACTCCTCAGAAAGACGGCATCATGACTGCTTCCTCTCGGTCGGTGTGCATACTGGCGCTCTGCCTGTCGGCAGCCGCCCCTCTGGTGGCCCAGGAGAAAACTCTCGTGTATCCCGACACGCGTACCGTCAATCAGACTGATGATTTCCATGGCACCTCGGTCGCCGACCCATATCGCTGGCTCGAGGATGATGTTCGCACATCTCCGGAAGTGGCCGCATGGGTGCAGGCTCAAAATAAGCTGACCTTCGACTATCTGGGCGCCATCCCACAGCGTGAAGCCATCGCCAAACGCATGACGGAACTCTGGAATTACGAAAAAATCGGCGCCCCCTTTCGTCGCGGCGGCCGCTATTACTTTTCCCGAAATGACGGCCTGCAGAATCAAAACGTGCTCTGGATGCAGGAAACACTCGACAGCCAGCCCACCGTGCTGCTTGACCCCAATTCATGGTCAAAGGACGGCACCACGGCACTTTCCGGAACCGCCTTCAGCGACGATGGACGCTGGGTCGCCTACGCCGTCCAGGAAGCCGGCTCAGACTGGAATACCTGGAAAATCATGGAAGTCGAAACCCGTCGAGTGCTTGAAGATGAAATTCGCTGGGTCAAATTCAGCGGTGCTGAGTGGACGCCCGACAGCCGCGGTTTCTTCTACGCCCGTTATCCGGAACCGGAGGCCGGTGCTGCATTCCAGTCACTCAATACCAACATGAAGGTCTACTACCACCGCGTCGGCACTCCACAGTCCGCCGACGTCCTCGTCTACGAACGACCCGATCACCCCGACTGGGGCTTCCAGCTGTCCGTGACCGAAGACGGGCATTATCTGATCATCACCGTCTGGGTCGGGACGGATGACCGCTATCGCATCGTCGTGCGGGACCTCACCGAAAACTACGGGCTCCCGTTCGAACTCATCGATAATTTCGAGCACGAGTATTCGTTTATCGAAAGCGATGGTCGAGTGCTGTATTTCCAGACCAATCTGGATGCACCCAACCGTCGCGTCATCGCCATCGATCTCAAACATCCCCAGCGCGAACACTGGAAGGAAATCATCCCCGAAGCCAAAAATACGCTCGAATCCGTCGGGCTCGTCGGGAACATGTTCGTCTGCAGCTATCTGCAGGACGCCCGCACCCAGGTTCGCCTGTACGCCATGAACGGTACACCCATCCGTGATGTGGAGTTTCCCGGCATCGGTGCGGCCGCCGGATTTGACGGTCGGCGGGGCGACACGGAAACCTTCTATTCCTTCAGCAGCTTTGCCCTGCCGCCCACCATCTACCGCTATAATCTGCTCACCGGTGAAAGCCGCGAGTTCCGTCGCGCCAACGTGAAATTCACTCCTGAAGACTACGAAACAACCCAGGTCTTCTGCACCAGCCGCGACGGCACAAAGTTCCCCATGTTCCTGTGCCACAAAAAAGGACTCAAACTGGACGGCAACAACCCCACTCTGCTCTACGGCTACGGTGGCTTCAACATCTCCATCACGCCGTCCTTCAGTGTCAGTCGTCTGACATGGATGGAAATGGGCGGAGTGCTCGCGGTCGCCAATCTGCGCGGCGGCGGCGAATACGGAGAAGCATGGCATAAGTCCGGTACCAAACTTCAGAAACAAAACGTGTTCGATGACTTCATCGCTGCCGCTGAATGGCTCATCGCCAACCGCTGGACCAGCAGTCAGAAGCTGGCCATCCAGGGACGCAGCAATGGCGGCCTGCTCGTGGGGGCCTGTATGACGCAGCGCCCCGATCTGTTCGCCGCCTGCCTCCCAGGCGTCGGCGTAATGGATATGCTGCGTTTTCACAAATTCACTGCCGGCCGCTTCTGGACGGACGACTACGGCTGTGCAGACAACCCCGACGAATTCACCGCTCTCTACCGCTACTCCCCCTATCACAACCTCAAGCCAGGCACAAAATATCCCGCCTGCATGGTGACCACAGCCGACACCGATGACCGCGTCGTCCCGGGGCACAGCTTCAAGTTTGCCGCTCGCCTGCAAGCCACTCAAACCGGACCCGAACCAGCCCTCATTCGCATCGAAACTTCCGCCGGACACGGAGCCGGCAAGCCGACGGCCAAGATCATCGAAGAATCCGCGGATGAGCTGGCGTTTCTTGTTCGGGAACTGGACATGCAGAATGCCATTGCCACACCCAAACCAAAGTAACCCAGCGGACCAGTCACCAGACATCTTGTCCGATTCCACGGAGACGGCCCGGCTGTTGCCGACAGAGACTGCTCTGCCAACGGCCGACAGCTGGCAGCGCGAGCTCGCGCACGCCATCCGCTCCCCCGAGGTGCTCCTGAAACGACTCCGGTTGTCCACAGGCTCCGCGGCCGCTGCAGCCGCGGCAGCCGCAGACTTTCCGCTGCTCGTTCCGGAAAGCTTTCTGCGGCGAATGGAACCCGGTAACCCTCGCGATCCACTGCTGCTTCAGGTCCTTCCGCAGCCCGCCGAACTTGAATCCCCACCCGGATTTGTCGCCGACCCCGTCGGTGACATGCCCGCTCGCCGCAGCCCAGGTCTGCTCCACAAATATCACGGCCGCGCCCTGCTCATCACAACGTCCGCCTGCGCCATTCACTGCCGCTACTGCTTCCGTCGCACTTACCCCTACGCCGACGAACCACGTCGCCCCGATGACTGGGACCCGGCACTCCGACTCGTTGCCGAAGACAACTCCATCCGCGAAATTATCCTCAGCGGCGGCGATCCGCTGAGTCTCAGCGATCGTCGTCTGACAGAACTCCTGCAGCGACTGGACGCCATTCCGCATCTGGACCGAATTCGCATTCATTCGCGATGGCCGATCGTGCTGCCATCCCGAATCACCGCCGGTCTGCTGTCGGCGCTCCAGCACCTGCGGGCCCAGCCCATCTTCGTGGTGCACGCCAATCATCCCCACGAAATCGCAGCGGATTGCGCCGACGCCCTGCGGCAACTTGTCCGCTCAGGACTGCCAGTACTCAATCAGGCCGTACTGCTCCGCCACGTCAACGACTCCGCAGACACCCTCGAACAGCTCTGCCTGAGACTCGTAAACCTCGGCGTCATGCCCTACTACCTGCATCAGCTGGATCGCGTGACCGGAGCGGCACATTTCGAGGTGGCAGAGACCGTCGGACTGCAGCTGGAAGCCGAACTCCAGAGACGCCTTCCCGGTTACGCAGTACCACGCTATGTGCGCGAAACTCCCGGGGCCGAAAGCAAACTGCCCGTCAGGTGATCGCCGCTCAGACAATGTTGAACGTCGACGGGGTACTCCACGGCAGCTTCGTACCGTCTGCCAGCACTGCACGCACCCAATATCGATACCTGCCACGATTCAACGGGTTCTCAGGAATGAAGCTGTTGGTGGTGATGCCCGACTGAGTAATGAGGTCGAATTTGCCCCCGATCAAAGCCACGTGGATGTCGTAGGTTTTGGCCTCCGCCACCGATTGCCATGAGAACAGCGGCAGAGCATTGATCGTGGAGGAGTTATTGGCGGGCGTCAGAATCACTGGTGCTCCGCCCGTGGCCGTGAACTGGTAAGGTTCGCTCCACGGTCCCTGTTCACCAGTGGCACTCACCGCCTGCACCCAGAAGAAGTAACCGCCTGCCGGGATCTTGTCGGGGAATGTGAAGCTGTTCGTCGGCGATTCCGCTTTCAGAAAGGTCGATGTTCCCGCGTTCCGCTCAACCCAGACACGATAGACGGCTGCCCGGTCGATCCTGTTCCAGGAAATCGTCGGCCGCTCAGACGTGTAAATCTGATCTGAAGGCAGAAGGTTGATGACCGGGCGAACGGACGTGGAGAACAGCGTCGGTTTCCCCGCAATCCCCAGAACTCCCGGGATATACTCGTTACTCGTGGTTTCAATCTTCCCCGGAGACAGCATGCTGACCGCTGTTATGCCAATCCGGTCACTCAGATCCTGCAGAGTAATGGTGAAGATTCGATTCGGAGCAGTGCCACGGCTGGTGACAATGGCCTTTTCGTAGCCCTTCAGTGCTCTGACAGCCGCCTGCACAGTCTCTGCCGTAGCATTAAAGGCCAACGGTGCAGTCGTACTGATGCCTCCATTCACGCCCGGCCTGTCAAAGCTCAGCGTGTATGTGCCCGAGGCAGGAGTGCCGGAGATGCTGACTTCAGAGACCTGCGTCAGTCGCGGGTAACGATTGGCCGTAACGCTGATCGTTCCCGGCGACAACTCACCCACGGCCGACACGTCAATCTGGCCATCCAGCTGGGGCATGGCAAGGCCGAAGGTGTAATTCGGAGCCGTGCCGCGGCGGGTGACGATGGTGTTCGAGTAACCGTCGAGACGCCTGACGGCCGTCTGGACTTCTTCAGCGGTCGCACCGATCGGCAGAGACTCGGTGGTGACTGTCCGGCCATTCGGCCCCAAAGTTTTGAAGCTCAGCCGGAAGGATCCCGACACCGGAGTGCCAGAGATCGTGACGTCGGTCACCTGCGTCAGGCTGCGGGCGCGGACGCGGAATTCCATGTCACCGTAGTTCGTCGCTATCGCGCGGGTTGTCGCACTCACAGATCCAGGCGTAAGGCTGGAAATAGCCGACACACCCACCGCACCCGGAACCTGATTCAGCTGCAGCTCGTAAACCGGATTCTCACCGGTGGTCGTGGCCCGAACATTTACGTTGCGGAACACGTTGCGGAACCCCAGAGCGATGACCGCCGCGCGAATCTCAGCAGCAGTGGCGTTGAACGGCAGGGGTGCCGTCGAGATGACTTCGCCGGAAGCACCGGGCAGCCGGAATGACAGCTTCCACGTCCCTCCCGTCGGGCTGCCGTTGAAGGCAATGGTCGTAATCTGACTGGTGGGCAGCTCGTATGATGTCTGCTTGAGGAATGGAAGATTGACGAGTGCCTGGGAGTCAGGGACTCCTCGATTCTTGACAATCAATTCGTAATGGGTCGCTCCGGAAACAGGTTCCCACTCGACGGTGATCGGCGAATCAAAAGTGGGCCCGGAGGGACGCAGCACCTTCACAGCGGGAGCCACCTCGAATTCGTACGCCGGAGACCACGCCGAAACTCGTCCGGGATTTGAGTCATCCGTGCTTCGCATGAAGAGCCGGTACTGGCCCATGGGAAGCTCACTGCGGAACTGAGTCAGCTGCACCAGTGAGCCGCCACCAGTCCAGTTTCCTGAACCACTGATGCCCTTGAGCAGAAACGTGTTCGGACCAGTGACGGTCACGAAGAATGTGCCGTTGGCTGCATTATTGCCTTCAACACCCGTAATCCGCACCTGCTCGCCGGTCTTCAGACCGTGGTTGTTGAGCATGATCTCGATGTCGCTGGTGTTGGAAGCCCCGGAGATTGGCCGCGGAGTGCTTGGCGCCAGACTCACAGCACCACTGGTGTAAAATTCACGTACGTCCTGCAGCAGCACTCCACCCTTGCCATCCGGAATTGCACGGCCGAGGGCATCAAGTGCGTGAGTCCGCGCGGCAACTCGGTACACAGTGGAAGTCTGCGTGGTTTGGTTGCTCAGAAACAGCTCGTAAGTCCGCGCCCCTCGAGCATCGGACCAGGACAGCGGAAATGTATTGCCGTCGATCTTCTGCGGCAGTCCGGGAGCCGCGGCCACCGGACCGGTGATCGTTGGAACAGTCTTCAGCAGCACTTCAGCCGGCGGGCTGTAGGGCCCCTGCGTGCCATTGGCGAAGAGCGCTCGCATCCAGACGCGATTAACCCCCAGCTGCAGCGGGACCTGCGGTATGTACTGGGTCGCAGTGGCCGGAATCGTGCTGTCAAGGAGGATTCGCTGGCGAGTCTCGACGTCGCTGATCCAGATTTCGTAGCCCGACGCACCCTCCACTCCCGTGAAATTAATCGGAGCCAGCGGGTTGGAGGTCTCCGGGAGTCGGCTCGAGCCGACCGGCGCACCCGGGAAGCTGATCACAGGGGAGCTTGACAGCAGCTCGCGGGACTCGAGCGATTCAAGCATCGCAGGGGCCGGCACGGGGTGATTGTGGCGGCGTTGGCGACGATTTCCGGGGAAGAATTCAAACTTCATGATCTTCTCTGCCAGTTGCTGGCCTGAAAATTCAACAGAACCACCGCAGACACGACGCGGAGCTGCCCGTCTCGTAACAGTATCGTTCATC
This sequence comes from Planctomycetota bacterium, assembly GCA_041161565.1. Taxonomy (GTDB): domain Bacteria; phylum Planctomycetota; class Planctomycetia; order Planctomycetales; family Planctomycetaceae; genus SXXK01. Next base: position 13,374 of record JBEAUF010000033.1, read on the forward strand.
CGCAAAACACAATTTGATGGAATAACCCCCGCAATCGCTCGATCTTGAAAAATCGCACCATCCGGCGGAATCTGAAATGCAGCGGTGGCAGATTCTGCAGATTTGCATGAACTGGGCGGTACAAACCCCTGTCTTTAAGCGGAATCAAATGGGGATCCCTTCCAGTACCCTCGACTTTCCAGCATCCGGAATACCGGGACCCGGGCGGCAAAACGCCAGATCTGACGCCCCCCAAGCTGAGACAGGCAGAACTGCGGCAACCCGCATGAGCCTCCGGGCGGCAGGCCGCAAATAAGCGGCCAGGGCGGAAGCTCGCGGGCAAAAACCCCTGCCAACGCACTGCAAACAACCCATCCAACTCGGCAGAAACTGATCTCACGAGGCGTTCCCACCGACACCCCGCTCGATGTCAATCGGCCGCTGCCGCCCCCCGTTCGCCGTCACCGCTTTGTCGCCTGCTCGCACACGCCCCGTTACCGGGGCATTGACATCCACTGCTCGCCGCGTCGCGGAAATCGGTCAGGGTGGCGTCTGGAAACACGACATCCTTCGTCCCGACCGACATTTCGCCATGCCAGCACAGCCCCGCTCCGGGATTACTGTTCCGATTCCTCAGTGACTACTTCCGAGGCGGGAAAGCGGTCGCGATAGCGCAGACGCTGCCACCAGTTGGCTTTGCGGAGCAGCGGGTCTGCGGCCGAGACTTCGCGAGTTTTTCCGCGTCGGGTCACGATGATCACGCGACCTTCATCGGCAAGCTGCTGCACCATCCAGTATTTGTCAACGACGTACGTGTAGTCCTCGCCGTTCGGAACCGGCTGGATGTCGCGAGCCCCGGGACCTGGATGCAGGCCCTGCTTGGAAACCGTGTAAACGACCAGATCGCCTGGCTGATAAGCACTTTGTGGCAACGCAGGATCCCCGTAAAAACTTCGCTTCCAACACGCGGGACGCGACACACCCGAGACCGTTTTTATCGTGAATTTTTGAACAACACAACGGGAATTTTCTGCAGGCGGACTTGCAGTAACTGGCTGGTACCGGCGAGTCAAGCGCAACTGTGGGTGAAGAGCAGCTGATTTCTGATTCCTGAACCGATGCCGATTTTCCCGACGTGCTGCTGTTTACTTCAGGCGGAAAATTCAACACACTCCCGCCGGAGTCGGAGCACCATTCGAACTTCAAAGCCCTGTCAGCGGTCTCCCGCATCCTTTCCTCCTCAGGCACCGCAGCTCTCAAGATGGACGTGTTTCTGGAATCTGCCCCTGAATGGGAAGACCGTCCGCTGGTCTCCCGAATTGCCGTGTCAGCCAGCCTCTCGGCGCTCTCCGAGGATGATCTGGTGACAGAGGTTGAACGACTCCAGAATCAGGGAGTCCGTTACGTTGCTGTTCGCCGCCAGCAGGCCCTGCGATTCAGTGCTCCACGCCTGCTGCAAATTCTGAACGATGCCGGGCTTTCCGTCAGCAGCCTCGGCTACTGTGGTGGATACACGGGTTCGATGAATTTGTCGTTTGAAGACGCCATGGAGGACACAGCCAGAGCTGTGGAATTGGCCGTTGAACTGAATGCCCGCGCTCTGATCGTGCTTCCGGGCAGCCGTGGACTGTTCACTTTTAATCATATCCAACGTTCCATTCGGATCGGTCTGCAGGCCGCCATCAGCCACGCAGGTCAGTTTCCGCTGCGGTTGCTGGTGCCCACCTCCAGCCTGATGGGTGATGATCGAGACGTTTTCACCAGCCCCGCTGCGATGCTCAACTGGCTGGAACGCCAGACCGGGCCCCGAGTGCATCCTTTGATTGTGGTTCGTGGCGGTCGATCCTGCCGACTGCCGCAGGGATGGCGCGAATCACTGGGTAATGGCGGGAGCCTGCGGTTGTGCCGCTGTTGCCGCAGCTACGAACGAAACTGTGAAATCCTCGATCGGTTTCTCAGGAATCGTGTTCAAGCTGCCATGCCGTAACCACCACGCGAAGCACGTGATAAGCCACCGCGCCCTGCAAATCCTCAAAAATTGGCCTTAATCGCTCAGGACCCAGCCGGCCAATGGATTCGTCCACACGCGCCCGAATTGCCGGAGCCACCCACGGAGTCAGGTCGGTGCGACGGTGAAGCTGCAGCCATGTTGCGAGATGCCGGCTGACAGAATCCAGAGAACGATCGAGCTGAATCGCGATCTCCTCAATTGACAGCTCCTGAGCAAACAGGTCGTAGTATTCTTCGGTGGCCTGATTGGGGAGCCTGGCAGTGCCGCGTTGGACGGGATTGCCGGGATTTTCGACTGTTCCGTTGGCTGCCGGTGTCACTGCAGAATCAGCCGCGCGGGGACCGGTTGAACGCGCCAGATCAACATCAAGCGACAGACCGCGGGACTGACACCACTGCTGGATTTCAAAAAGCACCACAGCGCCGAAATCGTTGAGCTTCTTTTCGCCAATCCCGGGGATTGCAGCAAGAGCTGTCGCGGAGGCAGGTCGATGGCGAGCAAGCGCGCGGAGGGTGTTGTCGCTGAAGATGATGTATGGTGGGAGTCCACGCTGGACCGCGAGCCGGCTGCGGAGACCACGCAGTTCGTTGAACAACTCCCGGTCGACTCCTTCCCAGGTTTCCAGCGGTGAAGCGGGCGAAGCCGGGTTTTCGCTGGAACGCGTACGGAGCAGTGTCGGGACAGCCTGACCGCGGAGCAGCTGACGGCCGGAAGGCGTCACCTGAAGACAGTTGTATTCACCGGACTGGCGAAGAAATCCCTGCGACGTGAGCTGGTCAATCCAGGCACGAATCTGGGTTTCAGGGTCGTCTCGGAGCAGCCCCCAGGTGGACAGCTGGTCGTGCCGATTGTCGATGATCCGGCGAGCCTTTGAGCCTTTGAGGACCTGAGCTGTGTAGGTAGCACCAAAACGCTCGTGAAGCCGCACCACACAGGAAAGAATCTTCTGGGCCACAATCAACGAATCCGCGACCGGGGCCATTTCCTGCAGGCAGACGTCGCAGGCAGCGCAGGCAGGCTTGTCGAGCGACTGGCCGAAATGTTCGACAAGCATGCTGTGACGGCAGCGTGTGCTGCTGCAGTAGTGACGCATTGACCTGAGCGATTCTTCGGCGGCTTCACGGACGGCGTCGTCCGTGGTGTCCTTCATCAGGTAGTTCCACGTTTCCACGTCCCCCGCGGAATACAGCAGGGTACATTCGGCTTCGAGCCCATCACGACCGGCACGGCCACTCTCCTGCTGGTAATGCTCGAGCGACTTTGGCATTTCGGCGTGAATCACGAAACGCACGTTGCTCTTGTCGATACCCATCCCAAAAGCCACCGTCGCCACGATGATGTTGATCGATTCGTCGATAAACGCCTCCTGGCCCCGACGGCGATCGTCGTCGCTGAGTCCGGCGTGGTAGGGCAAAGTTTTGTAACCGGCCTGATTGAGCGCACTGCTGACAGATTCCACGTTGCGGCGACTGATGCAGTAGATCACACCCGATTCACCCTTGTGACGATCGAGAATCCGCCGAATCTGACCAATTGAGTCCACCCGTCGTTCGACACGGTACACCAGATTCGGACGGTCGAAAGACCCAACAAGGATCTCCGGTTCGTGTAAACCCAGCTGCATGACAATGTCCCGACGAACTTCCGGAGTCGCCGTGGCGGTATAGCCATGCACCGATATGCCCGGGAAATGCTGTTTGAGCGTCTGCAGCTGACGGTATTCCGGACGGAAGTCATGACCCCACTGGCTGATGCAGTGAGCTTCGTCAATCGCTACAAAAGACAGCCCCGCGTCGCGAAGAAATTCCAGTGTGGCCGGCTGCACCAGACGTTCCGGGGATATGTAAAGCAGCTTGAGTTCGCGACGACGGATCCGCGATGCAACAAGCGACTTTTCGGCCCCGCTTTGCGAACTGTTGATGCAGGCCGCCGCAATCCCCAGAGCCTGCAGTGAATCAACCTGGTCCTTCATCAGCGATATTAATGGCGACACAATCACCGCCAGGCCCGGTCGAGCCAGCGCGGGAACCTGATAACAGAGCGATTTGCCGCCACCCGTCGGAAGCACCACAAGACAATCACGGCCCTGCATCACCAGCGACATCGCCTCCGCCTGCAAAGGACGGAAACCCGGATATCCCCACCATTTACGGAGCGGCTCCAGCAGCTGCCGAAGGTCGACAGACGCTGATTCAGCAGCGGCAGCAGGAACACCCGCGGGTACCGATGGAGTTGGACCGGGCTGGACCATGGTGAGCATTGATGCTGATAACCCCGAAAACAGGCGATAATGGCCACGCAACGCCACACGCCCAGCCACCTAAATACCCGATCCGTGGCCAAACTGCAGTCCCTGCCTGAACTGCTGATACAGAAAATCCGGGGGTTGAGACAACAGCACCGCGGAAAAACAACCAAAGGGATAGTAATACAATACTACTGAGTATGTCAATACAATTATCCTGATTGCAGGAGTTTTTCGGAATGATTGATCGCCACCTGATGCCTCGGCCCCTGGATGTTGTGGTTCAAAATCGTTTTACCACAAAATCGAGGTTTTCGTTTACAGGCAGTTTTTGCCGCGATAAGCTCCCCACACTTCGCCGTACCGCCATGGACTCGGCTGGCAGCGAAGCATCCCGAAGGGGGTCTTTGGGATTCAATGTGGTCGAATGCCGCGACCAACTGCTCAATTGCGGGAAGGAACCTGATCGTGAGCTCAAATAATCGTCCGAAGCCGTTGATTGGAATTACCGGGGATTTTCGCCCCGATCGCTTTAACGCCGCTGCTCTTAGCTGGTTCAACACCGGTTACTACGACAGCGTCACCGCCGCCGGTGGCATCCCCGTTCTGCTCCCACCGCTCGAATCCGATGCCGATATCGCCCGCAGCCTCGACGCAGTCTCCGGTATCGTCCTCGCCGGCTGCAGCCTTGATCTTGACCCCACCCGGATGAAACAACATCCACACCCATCGGTACGCGTCATGCCCAAGCGCCGCGAAGACTTTGACCGCCGAATCGCCGAAATGGCAATCCAGCGAAAGCTTCCCGTGCTCGCCATCGGTGTCGGCATGCAACTGGTAAATGTGCTCTGCGGTGGCACACTGCATCAGCACATTCCTGAGGACGTTCCCCGAGCTCTGCATCATCGTGACCCCGTGGAGCAAAATCTCCGGCACGTGCTCGAAATCGTCCCCGGAACACGCCTCGATGCCATCTACGGCCCTGGTGAAGTTCGAGTCAACAGCGCCCACCACATGGCCGTACGCGACCTCGCCGGACGCTTCCGCGTCAGTGCCGCCTGCCCCGATGGAGTGATCGAAGCCTACGAATCCATCGAAGAAGACTGGTTCTGCCTCGGGGTGCAATGGCATCCGGAGAATGGCACCGCCTCCGCTCTGGATCTGCAGATCTTCGAAGCCTTCATCGACGCCTCCGCGCGTGAAGCCGAACCAGCCGAAATCCTCTCGATCGGTGAACATCTGCGTCGCGCAGCCTGACAACTGCCGCCGAACCAGTCCCCGCAGCACGGCTTCGCGGCACGTCTTTTGCACCCCGTCCCTGCCGTTTGCTTCTGCCCACCCACCCGTCGCGGTCAGCAGAGGAGTCGGCTGGTATGTCACCACAGTTCCCCGAATCCTGGTCGCTACTGTCCCCACTCCTGCTGTTGCTGGAGTGGGGCATTCGACTGACCATGCTTTTCTGGGTGCCGGTCCGCAGATCTCCGGAATCCGCCCGCAGCTGGCTGCTCCTGATCTTCTTCCAGCCACTTGCCGGACTCACCCTGTATCTGCTGATCGGTCGTGCTGACATGCCGCGGGCTCGTCGCCGCCGCATCCGCCAACTCAGCCATCGACTGTCGCCGCTGGCCAGCCAGCTTCTGCAGCGGCCTGAAATTCACCATCCGCCGGTCGGCCCGACCGCCATGCCGGCTGCCCGTCTGGCCGGTCGAGTCGGCTCGCTGCCCATTCTTGACGGGAACAGCATCGAGCTGATTGCCGAGTATCAGGCGGCGCTGGCCCGGCTCGCTGCTGACATCGACAACGCCGCTGATCATGTTCATCTGCTGTACTACATATTTGGCAGTGATACCGCCACCCGTCCAATACTTGATGCACTGCTCCGCGCTCAGTCGCGTGGTGTGCAGTGCCGCATTCTGGTCGACGCCTACGGCTCCCGCAGCCTGCTTCCGCAACTGGCCGCCGTGCTTCAGCAGGGGGGCATTGAAGTCCGCGAAGTACTCCCCACTGGTCTGTTTTCCCGCGCTGGCATCCGCCGCGATCTTCGCAATCACCGCAAGCTGGCAGTTATTGATGGTCGCGTGGGCTATACCGGTTCTCAAAACCTGATTCGACCTGACTTTCGTACAGGGATCTGCTACGAAGAACTGGTCGTCAGGGTCACCGGCCCCGTGGTGCTGGAACTGCAGTACGTCTTCTGCTGCGACTGGCTGCTGGAAACAGATGAGGTGCTTGACAGTCCCCGGTTCTTTCCAAACCCCGAAATTACCGGTTCAATCGCCGCCCAGGTGCTGCCCTCCGGCCCCTCCTGGACACCGCTCAGTCTGCAGCGGATTGTCGTGCAGCTGATTCATTCCGCCCAGCAACGTGTGGTGGTTACCACACCTTACTTCATCCCCGATGAGTCACTGCTGCAGGCACTCCAGACCGCAGCTCTGCGAGGAGTCTGCGTGCGGTTGATGGTGAGCGAGAGGGAAGAACAGTTTCTGGTGAGTCAGGCGCAGCGTTCGTGGTATGAAGAGCTGCTGCAGTGCGGCGTGGAGATCCAACTCTTCCGTCGCCACTTTCTGCATGCCAAGCACATCACCATCGATGACAGCATCAGCGTCATCGGCTCCTGCAACATGGACATCCGGTCGTTCGTGTTGAATGCCGAAGTCAGCCTGCTGATCTATGACTCCGAATTCACCCGCGATCTCCAGCGACTGCAGGCACGAGACCTGCATCGCAGCCGACCGCTGACGGCTGACGAATGGCACCGCCGCAGCGCCCTCGCAAAAGTCACTCAGAATCTCTGCAGACTGCTCAGCCCACTCCTGTGAAACTCAAACCACGAAATCAATCGTTGTCTTCAGGTTCCGGTTCAGCCTGCGGAACCGGGGTGCGGCGAGTAGCCTCGCGGCGAAATACGGCAACGATGTCTTCGATCGGAACAACAAACAGGAGGTTATTGCCTTCAAAGTCCACCGGAATCGCATTTCTTGGGTGAAACAGCACCTTGTCGTACTTCCGGATGGGGAAATCTTCGCTGCGTTCAACCTGAACGCTGACCTCCACAACGCGCCCGGTAATCGTCGGGATCTCGGAATTATCGGGCAGGACGATGCCGCCGCGAGTTCGCTGGCGGGCCTCGTCCTTGCGGATGAGCACTCGCATGCCGAGTGGTTCAACATAGTCCGCCACGTGGACCTCTGGTACCTTAAGCAACCGGCGCGCAACCATCTGTTCTGCAGACCACCGGCTGCATGCAGAACAGAGCAAACTCGGGAAATTCTACGCTGCGCCCGCTGGGTGTCACCTGAAAGTCTGCTCGATTTTCGCCTTTCCACACCCAATTTTGCCAGGCGAATCAAACCCGCAGCGAATAATCTCTCTGGAGTTTTTACGGTCGGCACGGCATGATAGCATCGCCGAATCGTTTCCCGCTCAGATCCGCTCCCCCCAACAACCAGCCTTTCCTCGGAAAGCACACCCCATGACTCCCGCAGGTCTCCTGAGTCTCCGGCTCGTTCCACCAACCCTGCTCACTGCATTCCTCTGCGGTGTTGGGTTCTGCCTGCTGACATCAGCAGGCGCTGACGAAAAAAAACCCTCAGCACCAAAGACCGCCGCTGCCGCCAAAGACTCGGCCGAAACACCCGCAGGCCCCGAATACATCCGTATTCGCCGCGACGAACGACGCCTGCCCGTCGCCATGGAAACTCCGGTGATCACCTTCCGCAGCTCCGAACGCTTCAAAGGTGTCACCGTTGATCTGGTCGGTGCCGTGCATCTCGGCGAAGGCTCCTACTACAAGGAACTCAATCAGCGATTTCGCGGCTATGACCTGGTCCTCTTCGAAGCTGTCATGCCGGAAGACGCCGTGAAGCAGGATCTTCGTCCGGGTGGTGGTGGAGCAGGGCGGGCAGCTCTCCCGGATGAAGAAGAATGGGATGATGCCAAAGTTGGGTTCGCGGCCATCTCCGTACTGCAACTGGGCATGAAGGATGCACTTGGCATGGAATTCCAGCTGGCGGCCGTCGACTACACTCCGGATAACTTTGTGCATGCTGATATGACAGCGGAGGAGTTTGAGGAGTCGATGAAAAAACGCGGTGAAAGCTTCGGCACGATGCTGCTTTCCGAAATGGGCAAGTCCATGTCCAGCACCAAACAACAGAACCCGCTCGCCATGAATCTCGACCTGTTTCTTTCGGCACTCTCCTCCGACCGCGTCTACGCTGTACGCCGAATCGCCGCCAGCCAGCTCGCGCAGGAAGGTGCCGGAGAAGCCTTTGCCGGTTCCGATGGCACATCCACCATCATCACCGAACGTAACCGTCGCTGCCTCGAAATCATGGAACAGCAGATTAAGACCCGAAAACCCTCGAAAGTCGCCATCTTCTACGGCGCCGGTCACTTCGCGGATATGGAACAGCGAATGGTCAAAGACTACGGTTTCACCCGTTCCGGCGAAGACTGGATTGTGGCATGGAATCTGCGCAATCCCGACGCCCCCAAATCCGCTGCGAGCAAAAACAAATCCGCTCCCGATAAATAACCGTCACACGCTGCCAACCAAAGGAATCTTCGTGTCTGCTGATGCTGCTGCCCGTTCGCCCGCGTCTGCAGCGACCGCGGGCGACCCGCTGTCCGCAAAGGACACCCTCTTCGCCGCACCACTCCACCGCGTTGCCGATTTCGAATTTGACGAAGACGTGGTCCGAGTATTCCCGGATATGATCGCCCGATCCGTCCCCGGCTACTCCTCAATTCTCGCAGTCATCGAACAGCTGGCCGGACGCTGTGTGCAACCCGGCACACACGCCTGGGACCTCGGCTGCTCGCTCGGCGCTGCCACACGGCTGATTCGCCGCCGCAGCCCGCCCTCGGCCACCGTGCATGCGGTCGACAACTCCGTCGCCATGATCAACCGACTTCAGATACTCATCCAGGACTCCTGGGAACCCGGGTGCCCGGTTGAAGTTCATCAGGCTGACATTCGCAGCCTGCGAATTCATTCTGCCTCCTTCGTCGTGCTGAACCTGACGCTGCAGTTCATTCCGCCCGCTGACCGTGACCGGCTGCTCAGCGACATCGCCTCAGGAATGCTCCCGGGCGGCACGCTCCTGCTCGCCGAAAAAATCTGCTTCGACGACCCCTCCTCCCAAACCCTGCTCACCGATCTGCATCACGACTTCAAACGCGCACATGGCTACACAGATCTTGAAATCGCCCAGAAACGCACGTCCATCGAAAACCGGCTGATCCCGGAAACGCTGGACGCCCATATTCAGCGGCTCCGTCGAGCTGGCTTCAGCTCTGTAGTACCGTGGTTCCAGTGCTTCACCTTTGCGTCCGTGCTCGCTGTTCGCTGAGTCCGCGTCCGCTCACACTCCTGCAGCAGACTTCTGAGATCAACATGTCCAACCACCAGCCCGCTTTTCGTCTTTCCGGACCATGGTCCGTGATGCACACACTCGTCCTCATCCTGCTGAGCGGTGCCAGACTGACAGCAGCCCCACCCGCAGACCAGCAGTACCGATCGCAGCAGCCACTCAATGTCGTCTTCATCCTCGCTGACGACCTCGGCTACCGCGAACTCGGCTGTTTCGGCCAGCAGAAGATCCGCACGCCTAACCTCGACAAACTCGCCGCTCAGGGCCTGAAACTCACCCAGCACTACAGCGGAAACGCCGTGTGCGCGCCTTCGCGGTGCGTGCTGATGACCGGCAAACATCCCGGCCACGCATGGATTCGCAACAATAGTGAGGCACAGCCTGAAGGTCAGCTGCCAATTCCCGCTGACGAAGTCACGCTCGCCGAAGTGCTCAAGGCCCGCGGCTATGTGACGGGCGCATTCGGCAAATGGGGCCTCGGAGGTCCCGGTTCGGAAGGCGATCCCCTCACACAGGGCTTCGATGAATTCTTCGGCTACAACTGTCAGCGACACGCACACAGCTACTACCCGGATTACCTCTGGAAAAATAACAAACGCATTCCCCTCAACAACCACCCACCTGTGCCCGGCCACGCAAAGCTCCCGCCCGGCGCTGACCCCACCAACCCTGCCAGCTATACCCCCTTCCAGGGCGCGGACTACGCCCCCGATCGCATCCGTGAGGCGGCGCTCGCCTTCATGCGCGAACATCACCAGCAGCCCTTTTTTCTCTACTTCCCATCCACACTTCCCCATGTCGCTCTGCACATCCCGGAAGCCGAACTCCAACCCTACCACGAACTCGGCTGGAACGATCCCCCGTTCACCGCAGCCCGTGGCGGATACACCCCACACTTCACGCCCCGAGCTGCCTACGCGGCGATGATCAGTCGACTGGACAGCGATGTTGGTGCAATCCTTGCCGAACTCGAACGACTCGGACTGGACAACCGCACGCTGGTTGTCTTCAGCGCCGATAACGGCACCACGCACCTGCAGGAAGAAGTGGATGTGCCGTTCTTCAACAGCGTCGGAGAACTTCGCGGCCTGAAAGGATCACTGTACGAAGGCGGCGTCCGCGTTCCCACAATCGTGAAGCTCCCCGGGCTGGTACACCCCGCAAGCGAAAGCGATTTTTTGAGCGGATTCGAAGACTGGCTGCCGACCATCGCCGAACTCTGCGGCGTTTCGCGTGAAGAGCTGCCGAGAGTCGATGGCATCAGCCTCGCCCCCACACTCCACGGTCAAAACCAGACTCCCAGAAGTTATTTGTACCGTGAGTTTCCCGGGTACGGCGGTCAGCAGAGCATCCGCCGGGGCGACTGGAAACTCATCCGCCAGCAACTCGGAAAGAACCGTACCACCCCGGAACTCTACAACCTTCGCAAAGACCCCAGTGAAACCACCGATGTGGCCAATCAGCACCCGGAGCTTGTTGAAGAACTGAGCCAGTTGATCCTGCAGGAACGCACCCCCTCGCAACTGTTCCCACTGAAACCATGGGACCAGGCTCCGCCCCGTAAATGACATCACCAGACCACACCTCCACTGCGTCCCCCGAGCGGACGGACGGAAGCCCCCGGTTACGTCCCGGCACCCTGGTGCCCACCCCTGCCAACCCCTGAGCGGACGGGCGGAAGACCCCGGTTGCGTTTCCGGCACCCTGATGCCCACCCCTTGCCGGCAGCGGCGGGCTGCGCGTTGCCAGCGCTCTTTACCCGCGGGCTCCCGCCCTGCGGCTCAGCAAGTTCTCACTACTCACC
>JBEAUF010000038.1:0-2520 GCA_041161565.1 Planctomycetota bacterium
GGCGTTAGCGGCGCGTTGCCTGGGTTCTTTACCCGCGGGCTTCCGCCCTGCGGCTCAACGTGTTTGGCGTCGCGTTTGGCAGGATGATGAGCGGACGGGCGGAAGCCCCCGGTTGTGATTCAGCACCTTGGTGCGCGCCCGTGGTTGCGGCGTTAGCAGGGTGTTGCAGGGTTCTTTACCCGCGGGCTGCCGCCCTGCGGCTTATCGCGATTGCCGCCCCGCGGCTCAACGTGTTTATCGCCCTGCGGCTCATCAGGCGTGAAATGCACATGCGCTATGCATTTCCTGCAGTCTGTTTTCAGCGAGTGTTTGGCCGGCCGTTGGTTCTTCATCGCAAGTGCAATCGCTGGAACAGTTTATGCCGTCTGTTGCGAAATGGCATCAAAGCTGCGAAGGGTTTGGACGGTGTTTAGTTTTCACGTCTAAGCAAAGGAGCTGAGCGATGAAGCGGTGGTTATTGAATCCGGGCGGATTGTGGCGTGCGGCCGTACTTCTGGCGGGGCTCATGGCAGCCGGTGGAGGAGCGGGGCAGGCCCGGGCTTCGGGGTTGCTGATTGCGGATGGGGGATTGGGTGGAGTGCTGCAGATTGAGCGGCACGAAGTGAGTGTGGTGATCAACAACGGCATTGCAGTGACTCAGGTTCACCAGGTGTTTCGCAACACGGAGCAGCGGGTGGTGGAGGCTCTCTACACGTTTCCGGTGCCTGCGGGGGCGAGTGTGAGTAATTTTCGGATGCTGATTGGCGGCCGGGAGATGACGGGTGAGGTTGTGGAGAAACAGCGAGCGAGGCAGATCTACAACAGTTACAAGGCCGTAAAACGCGATCCTGGACTGTTGGAGCAGGCGGATTTTCGTACGTTCGAGCTGCGAATTTTCCCGATTGCTGCGGGAGCTGAGCAGGAGATCTGGCTGACATGGCATCAGCAGCTGGATTTTGATCACGACACTGCCACGTGGGTTTATCCGCTGGCCACAACGACTCGTCCGGATATCGACACGCGTGTGCACGGCCGTTTCTCCATGACGGTGGATGTGAAGAGTGAGATTCCGGTGACGAAGCTGTTCAGTCCATCGCATGAGGAGGAGTTTGTGATCGCCAGTCATGCTCCGGGTTATGTCCGGGCGAGTCTGGAAACGGACGGTGGCAGCCTGGCCCGGGATGTGGTGCTGGGGTTTGATGTTGAGCGTCCGCGGACGGGGATTGACGTAATCACGTCGCGTCAGGCGGGTGAGGACGGTTATTTCCTGTTGACCATGACGGCGGGAGCGGAACTGGAGGAAGCATCGACGGCGATGGACTACGTGTTTGTGGTGGACATTTCCGGCAGCATGGCGTCGCAGGGAAAGCTGGTGCAGTCTCGCAGTACTGTGGAATCCTTCCTTGACGCCCTGGGGCCGGAAGACCGTTTTGAGGTGCTCACCTTCAGCAGTGTTCCCAGTCTGCACTTTGGGGAATTGCGTGCCGCGGATAATGCAGCCCGGGAATCAGCACGGGCATACCTGGCATCACAGCGAGCTCGGGGAGGAACTGTGCTGCGACCTGCTTTGCAGACTGCGTACCGGTTTCGAAACCCGGATCGACCACTGAATGTTGTCCTGTTGTCTGACGGGATGACGGAGACTGGTGAACAGTCCGAGCTGGTGCGATTGATTGAAGAGGCTGAGGACGGGATTCGGGTGTTTTGCGTGGGGGTTGGCAATGAAGTGAATCGACCGCTCCTGAAGCAGTTGGCGGAGGGAGCTGGTGGTCTGGCTGCCTTTGTGTCGCAGGAAGACGACTTCGGACGTCAGGCTCAGCTGTTTCGCCGCAAGCTGATGCGGGCTGCTGCCACCGATGTGAAGATTGAGATCAGCGGTGCTGACACCTATGACGTGACCCCGCAGGTTCTTCCGGATCTGTTTCACGGTGCTCCGCTGCGAGTATATGGGCGATATCGGAAGGCAGGGTCAGCGAGCGTCCGGGTTTCCGCGACAGTGCTGGGGCAACCTGATTCGCAGTCTGTGGATGTGATGTTTGCCGAGCAGAATGATGAGAATCCTGAGATTGAGCGGATGTGGGCGTATGAGCAGGTGCAGCAGAAGCTGGCTGAGATTCGCCGCAGCGGTGAAACACCACAGCTGGCCGCCGACATCGTCTCGCTCTGCGAAGGTTACTCAATCGTCAGCGAATACGCATCGTTCCTCGTGCTTGAAAACGATGCCGAGTATCAGCGGTGGTCCATTGCCCGACGCAATGCAACTCGCGTCAAACGCGATGACGCTGCCAGGGCACGGCTCACAGAACAGATGCAGGCACTCCGGGATGCTGCTCTGTCGCGGCTTGGACCGGCCGGTGAAGCGCGGCCGGCCTCGCTTCCGGCCGATGCTGCCCCCGGCCAGGCGGCCGCTCCTGCGGCACCGGCTCAGACGACGCCAGGTGACCTCAACCTCACAGGCAGTTCCCCCGGAAACTCACCGGCGTCTGCAGGTCAGCGAAACCGCTTCCCCGAATTCAGTGGTGGTGGTGGTGGGGGTGGTGG
>JBEAUF010000045.1:0-11520 GCA_041161565.1 Planctomycetota bacterium
ATTCGTGACCGATCCACGCACCGCTGCGCCGCGCAGACGGACTGCCATCCGCGGAGTCCGGATTCGCTGGCGTCAGCCGCTGCGCAGATCGCGGAATCTCCGCGGCCTCCAACCCTCAAAACACTGAGCCCCTGCGGCGGGTCTATCCATCTCTCTCGCCGTTCTCGGATAGCTGCCGTTGCGCGACCCAAAGAGGCGGCACCAGGGCCGCTACCCAGACGATCGCTTTCGAACTACTCACCTGAGCACATCGGCCCGGAGACGCACCCACGGATTGCCCAGGCACTCGGCTGCCCACCGGGGGTGGGGGGATGGGATCGCCGGACACTTACCGCGGATGGCCTGTTGACCGGAGAGCAATTTGACGCTCTCCTGACGGATCCTGTGCTGTGTCCGCCACGATCGGGCTCCTGCGGCGGCTGCCACGCGAAGGCGAAAGCCATGGCTGAACTGACGCTCAACCGAATGTGTCAGAAAGCCGGCTGCACGCGTTCCGACCTCAAAACGCACTGCGACAAGGTCCGGGAATTGGCCAGCGAGGCCGGCAGCCGGGTGGAGTCCAGAACGCGGCATGGTGTCGCGACCGTGGCATTGCTCGCCGCCCAGTCGCAGAAGATGACCTGTCACGACCTGAACCATGACCCGATCGCCGAACAGTTGAAAAGTCGGCAGGGGCAGACGGCGTTTTCTTTTGCCCAGGGAGAATCGCTGTCCGCTGAATTCTAAACGCGCGACCTGCGATTTATTGACACCCGACAGCAAAAACAAGCACACTCACAAGAACCCCGACACGAATTGCCCTTTGGGGTTTTTTTTTTTGCCCCTCTAGTTGCCCGAATTGCCTCGCCAGGTTATGCTGCCAATAAAGAGTGGGTCGTTATTTTGTGAAAGGAGTGCCGCTATTTCAGAATCTGCTGCTGAACAATATCCTCTCCCCCTCACGTTCATCACATCGGAACGTGCCCGACAGGAAATGCATCTGGCTTTCGCCACCTGTGTGGCTGCCGACCACCCCGCTACCAGACGCTGCCTGCTGTCGTTTCTCGCCCTCCCTGACGAAGTCCCGTCGGCCAGCGTTGGCAATTACGAGCGTCTTGTGCTCGGACAGATCGTCGACACCGTTCTGACAGCTTTCTGCCTGCCGGAGTTTGTTGTCACCGAAGAACAGGGGTTCCGGTTTCTTCGCTGCAACGTGCTGATTGCCAACCTGATGGATGGTTGTCTGCAAACAACCGCGGATCAGCACATCATCAAGGCACATCAGCAGCCACCGGCAGCTGTCAAGACCACGGTTCTGTATTCGGCCCGCAACAACCAGTCCGTTCAAATCGCCAGTCTGCAGCGATTTCTATCCCGAATGCACCATCGGATCCTGTCTGTGCTTAACATGCAGGAGTTGTCTTTCGGATGCAAATACCCGGGAATACCGGAAACGCGGCATGCTAAAGAGCTTATCAATCACGCAATCCAAAAGTACATTCCAGCTCAGGCTGAAAATCGCCCGGTTCCGGACCAGATTGCGGTATTTTCCGAGTCCTGTGCTGAGAGGCACAGCATGCATCGCAGACTCGCGCAGAGCATCGCCGCTTTGAAGCCCCACTGCCATCTCACGCTGATGCATTCCCTACGGGAATCCCACGATCTCAACACGCCCTTGTTTCACGACGTAATTCGAATCCCCGTCAACGACTCATCCGTTGACATCAGCCGCATTTCCCTGAGTGAATTCCAGGTCAGGAGCTTCCTGGAAGTCGGGATGACGCTGCCCTCCATCCTGATGGGGAACCTGCACTGTGCACCGTTGCAGGTGGTGATGACCAGTCATCCTGTCAGCCCATTCCGGGCAGGATTCAACGCATTCATCAGCGGCCGCGATGTCGACGTACCGATGCTGGAACCGCAGATGTATTACGAACATCTCGTGCTGTGGCCCGGATACGCTGTGGTGCATAAATTGCAAACCCTGCCGCGACAATTCCGCCAGAAAACCGTGTCAGAAGTGATCAACAACTTCTCGACATATGCTCAGAAGCCTCACTGGCACTGGCTGGAAACCGTCAATGCCGCCATCAAGCGGTGCCGCAATCGAATCCGGTTGCGAGTTTTCGCAGGCTATGCACCGATCAACCCTAAAGGCTACCCGTCCTCTCTGAATCCAGTCTCGCGGGAGATGACGGTCGGAGGGATGGAAATTGTCTCGGATCTGGCGTATCCAGACTACAGAACGCTGATAAAAGATGGTGACTTTGCGATCGACTGCTACCCGGTTGCTGGATCAAACGCGCTGGCCGATAACCTGCATCTCCGCAAGCCCTCGCCGCCCCGGGAACGCTCGTGCTGGTTCAAACGCATAGCGCCGGCCACGCCCCGATCTGCCGGCAACTTCCAGCCGCTGCCTCGGCGTCTGCCTGCAGGAGCCGGTGCAGAACCTGCCGCCGGGATGGTGAGCGGGACTGGCGCCGGCACCCCTGCGAGTTAAACAACTGGCAACTCGAGATGGAATATTAACCTTTTTGCGAAAGGAATTTACTATGGCAAAAGACTAATACCTCCGCACCGTTGAATTGACCACGACCCCTTACAGACAAACTCTTTTGGGAACAAATAAATAATGCAGAACCCTGTAAACCCATCTCAAAACACTCTCGTTTGCTTTTTGCTTCTCCCATTGCTGCTACTAAGTACAACATCCCTTCTGTTTGCCGATGATGATAACGAAAACCATCAGGGCTGGGAATCTCGCCAGCAAAGCATGTATTACTTCTCCAGTCAGGGCACTGTGTTGATGCCGGTTGACTGGTTTCTTGCCCTCCCGCAGCCATCAGGCACCGGGCTGTTTTCCGATCCCTCCTATCTTGGCGGTTTCGGACTCATCAATGTAAAACCGAGCACAGCGAATCCATTGGGGCTGCCAATCGGCCTCGCTGTTGCCCCGGCAAACTCGCCCGCTGCCGGCACGGTTGGAGTCACTTGCGCGGCGTGCCATACCGGGGAGTTGCGTTACCGCGGTACGCGTCTGCGTATCGATGGTGGGCAGGCGATCTTCAACTCAGGAGCGTTTGGCAACGCCATCGCCGCAGCAATCCTGAAAACGTGGCATGATCCTGCGGTCTTCGCCCAGTTCTCGTCCCTGGTTCTGGGAGCGTCTGCAAGTGATGAAGCTAAGCAACAACTCTATACGCAACTGGGAAAACAGGTAGATAAAATCCTGTGGAAAGCGTACTACGCGAGAGAATTGAACCTTTATCCCGTAAATGAAGGTTTTGGCAGATCTGATGCAATCGGTCGCATTGGAAACAGCGCGTTTGCCGTGGACTTACTCGAGCCACAAAATTTCCATGTCGCAAACGCACCAGTGGACTTCCCGCCCCTTTGGGACATTTGGAAATTCGATTGGGTACAGTACGACGCCTCTGTTACACAACCGATGAGCCGCAACGTGGGCGAGTCATTAGGCGTTGGTGCGGAGACCAACTTCATTGACGACGCGGGGAATCCGACGCAGGGGCCTGAGAAATGGGATTGCAGCACCAACTTTGATAATCTCTTCATTTTGGAAGGCCTCCTTCGGGAACTAAAGCCCCCATCCTGGCCAGAAAAGCTTTTCGGGCGTGTTGATCGGAAACTTGCCGAAGCTGGCCAGAAACTTTACTCCAAAAACTGCGCAAATTGCCACTCGCCACGCCCTGTCAAAGGCAGCGACAAACAATACGCCAAACTCGCAGTGACGACGGTGCCGCTCGAAGTCATCGGTACTGACCCACAACGAGTGCTGAACTCAGCCTTTGCGGAATTCAATCCGTTCAAACTTACGGGTTCCTCTGCGCCCATCGGAATTGCTGCAGGCCTGCCCTTCGTAAATCAGCAGCTGATGAATCGCTTTTATGACATCAACAATTTCTCAGCCAGGGAAAGATCGGTCTACGATGGACTCGGTCGCCCCAATCTGGCCCGCTTTGAATTGATATACAAGGCGAGGCCGCTCGACGGAATTTGGGCAACGGCCCCCTTTCTGCATAATGGATCGGTACGAAACATGTACCAGTTGTTGAGCCCGGCAAAAGAACGAGACATTTCCTTTCCTGTTGGAGATAATGATTTCGATCCTGTGTTAATGGGTCTCAGCAGCAACACTGTTAGTCTTCATTCAACTATGGATACCCGTGTCACAGGCAACAGCAACTTTGGCCATGAGTTCGACAATCGCGTTGACATTGGTGTGATCGGACCTAAGCTGACGAAATTGGAAAGAATGGCCATCATCGAATACCTAAAGGTAATTGACAGAATGCCTCCTAAAGAATTGGCCCCGGTCAGCCTTGATTGGCAGGAATACGGTTGGCAGCGTCAGCGCTGATGAATAATACCTCAGAAGGCTAACGTCAGCCTCGGCTATGCAGAGAAGCTTCAATCCATCACCACGTGGAACTCCTTCGAGGTGCTTCCTGTTCTTCTGCGGCACAACTGACCCCATGATCCAGCGCCGACGTGGCAGCGTAACCGTCAGGCCCTGCCCAATCCTCAGGTGTCTCCTGAGAGGACAGGGCTCTGTCGGCAACCGGGCCGAGCTGATGGCAGTTGAACTTAACCGATTCTCTGAACCAAAACAGTGCCGGGCCACGCCCGGCACTGTGGCCCCCCTTCGACAGCCACTCATACATTTTTGCTCAAGTCCAGCCAGCACATTCGACAAAACCTGTTGACCATCAGGAACGAAAATCTCGGAACTCACCGCCCCCGGACTTTGCATTGGCCCCCACAAACTTTTTTCTGCTCTTCAATACCTCACAGCGTTGGAAACACTGAGTCCGGTTTGGTCCGTACAATTCCAGTTGCTCGAAGAAATCGAGTTATTTGTTTCTCCGGAGAATTTTCCATGACTCTCAGCACTGCCCGTCTCCGTAATGCTCTTGTCGAACTGAAAACACGGTTCGCGTCGATCAACCTCGTGGGATTTCACTGCAGTGGCCGTGTAGCGCTGAAAGATTGGATCAGCATCGTTGCCCGCAGATTTGAACTGTCATTATCGCAAAGAACTCGCGTTACACGTTCCCTGCGGTCCGCCGAACGACTTGAAGCCCGCGAACTGCTGGCTGTCGCAGATTTGAAAACCCTCCTGCCTTCCAGTGGTGACGGTCGCTCAGTAATCTCATTCTCGAATCTCCAGCATGACCTGCACCTTCGCGAGAACCCGGAGTCGCACAAACTGCAGTTCGCTGACACCAGCAGCAGTCCGCTAAGTTCCGACTGGATCGATGTCAACAGCGTTCAAAGTGACTGGACACTCAGGACAAATCAATACTCCATCTTCATCGCCGGGATTCATGGCCATGACGACGGCAAGGTTATTTTTCACAATCTCAGCACGTACGGGCATTCGCTGTTTCTGCTCAGCGACAACGATGTGGACAACGTCAGTGACGGTGACTGGAAGATTCCGGATCCGCCGGTTCGTATGACGCCCGATTATGATTACCACAAGGCCCCTGACATCCTGAAACACGCGGTGGAGGTCGTCGGCGTGATTGACACTCGCCAAACGCCTGGCACTGCAAGTTCCGAGGACGCGGGGGATATTGGGCTTTATTCACACAGCACAGTCAAAGTCGGAACCGGGGACAAAAACAACCAGGGTGGTCTCTACGGGAATGATGTCACGCTCGCGACCTGGTGGCTTGGTGGAAGTATTAATGTGCAGGGTGATAAGTCAAAGGGCATCACCATTGATTCCGGTTTTATCGACGGACACTCCATTTCAGTTACGGCCGCTGTAATTGCCGGTGGAATTGCCAAGCCGAAGGGTGTGGAACTTGATATCAATCATACAGACGTAATGCTTACAGACTCACAACTCACTGCCCGGGAAGATATTTACGTCTCCGCAAGTACCGAAGATCTGCTTGGCCCCATGGCTGGCAACAAGGGTGCTGGATGGGCGGAATACGGGTGGTGGGGCGGTTACAAGGTTTTGGGGTATTTGTTGCAAAATAAAGCTCCGCAGCTTTCAGGTTTCATGAATTCCGCCAGCCTTGCTTATCGAGCTGCTGGATCGACTGTTACGGTCGATGACACTTCGATAACCGCCGAAAAGGACATCAGCATCAATAGCCGTGCCACAGCGGAAACAAAAATCAAGGCCATTCAGAAAAATGCCGGCACGAATATGGACATATTCGTGGCAATGGCCTTTGCGATGTCGAAGGCAACCGCAACGACCGAAATTAAAAATAATGCCGAGATCAGATCTGAGACGGGCAGTGTTTCCATCGGCTCATCAGCAAAATCTGAAGCAGAATCTGAGGCTCGCACACTGGCCGGAGACCGCAAACCCAACGATTCCATGACGTACAACAGCAATGAAAAGACGAAGTCCTTTGGCGTATCGTTATCCCTAACCAATCTTGAGTCAAAAACCAGTACCGACGCCAGCAGCTCCGTGTATGGCGGCAGCAGTGTCTCAGTCACAGCAGACGGTGAGGTTTCAAACAACCCCGAAGCCGTCACTCGCTCTTACAAAGACGGCACGGCAGGCGTGTCCGTATCTCTCGGTTTCGACACATCCACGGCAGAATCTTCCGTCGCAGGTACCATCCGGTCCGGCGGACTGCCACCCGTGATTGAGCAGGCATTTGTTCCCAAAACTGCCTCAGCGACGATTTCGGACCCGGACAACAGTGAATTCCTGCCGCTGTCCCAGGACAAGGATGCCGCGACATTCGCGGCCGGCGACTGGATCAAAGCGTTTGTTGATCCGTCGTCGAAGCTGCCTGCCGTCGGTGCCGTCGAAGGTTTTCACAGCCTGACACCCGGTGACACTTACTATGTGGTCGACGCCACGGACAATCAGCTGCAGCTTGCCTATCAGCCCGGACTCGATCTGGAAATTCCCGAAGACTGGTCCAGTGGGAGTCCTGTTGCAATCCCCATGTCAACTCAGCAATCCCTGACCGTTCAGGTGACGCGCTCGCTGGACAGTGCACTCAGATCCGACAATCCGGCGCCATCCGGCCCGGGGTACTTTTATCTGCCTGACAGCTTTCTCGAACAGGGACAGCAGGTTCTCTTTCTTCGCGAGGACGCACAGTCTGCCTGGATCACAAAGACTGATACACCGTCAACCACCCCCTACGCAAACTGGGCGGCAGGTGAGCCTTCGAATTCCGGCGCGGGGGGAGTCGAGAATAATCTGGTGATGCTGCCCGACGGCACCTGGAATGATGTTTCCAAAAACGAACTTTACGGGTATGTGCTTTACAAACCAGACAACAGTTACACGTGGATTCCCGGACCTTTCACCTACGCAAATGCCGTTGCTGATGCCGACAAGCAGCTTGGGTTTATAGCATTTCCGCAAAATGCCGACGAAAACGCGAAGATCAAAGCGGCTGCACAGGGAATGGCCACGTGGCTGAACTCCTCTGACGAAGAACTCGAGGGATACTGGCCCGTCCCGGACCTGAAGCACCTCATCACAGCGCAAAGTGGGACGTCATCCAAACCCTATGCAAACTGGGCGCAGAAGGAGCCTTCGAATTCCGGCGAACAGGGGGTGGAAAATAATCTGGTCATGCTGCCGGATGGCTCATGGAACGATGTGGGCGGAAAAGAGCACCACGGTTATGTGCTCTACAAACTTGACAGCACCAAACTGCAGTACACCTATAATCTCATCCCCGGAGATTTCACATTCGAGGGGGCGATTGCGGACGCTGCTGACAAAGGTGGCTACGTGGCCTTTCCTAAGGATGCCGCAACCAATCAGGCGATCAGGAAGGCTGCAGACGGCAGCACGGTCTGGCTCAACGCCAGCGACGAGAATCGGGAGGGCTACTGGAGTTTCTGGGACATGACGTCCCTCGACCCTCAGATTGCAGGGCTGAATCCTGGCACCACCTACTATGTTATCCGCCATGATGATAACACATTCTGTCTGGCGGATTCGGCCTCCAATGCGGATGCCGGAATTGCCATTCCCGTGCCGAATTCTTCTTTGCTAAGCGGGAATTTTCTGCAATGGGACCATGAGGTCAGCTTTGACCCGAATCGGCTGAACTCGACCACTGACCGACTGCCGATCGACCTCTCAAAGGTTCCCGGAATTCAAACCGGTGATAAGGTGACTTATCACGTCGATGCTGGCGTCACTGACACCTTGCAGCTGCCGGAAATTATCGCCGTTCCAACAGTTTCAAATTTGACGCTTGATCCTGATCAGTTTACGACCTTGCAGCGAACCGTATTTGATTCTGCGAATCAGCTGCTGATTTTTCCAAATCACGGTTTGAACAGTGGGGATGGGCTGGTCTATCAGACCCTGAATGGATCAACACCTCTTAATTACATTGACTACAGCAGCAATTCACAGGGCGATCCACGGGCTGTTGCTGAGGGTCAGACGCTCTATGTGATTTCTCTCGATGCCGACCGAATTCGACTGGCACTGACTGCTGCCGACGCTGCTGCCGGGCGATTTCTGGACTTCGCTGCAATCACTGATTCGGGAATGTACTCCCTGGCAAACCTTAATGGGCTGAACTTCACGTTTGATCCGCTGGCATTTGTACAAATTCCAAATGTCGACACGGTTCAGGACACAATCCTGTTCGAAGACGTTTCACAGCTGGTCACCGGGCAGCGCGTGACCTATCAGGCTGGCACCGGCAATCAGGCAATCGGTGGACTCAGTTCCGGCAAAGACTATTTTTTGATTATCGATGAAAGTAACGCGGTTCGACTCGCAGATTCGTGGGACAATGCGCTGCTGGGCAGTTCACTGGACCTGACAGGCTCAGGAACGTCAGCAGGCGGCCATCAGACGTTTACTGCGTGGGGTATCGACCCTGTGCATGACTGGATCGCCCGCAAATCACACGGCCTGCAGACCGGACAAGCCATCAGGCTCCAGTCCGGATCAAACGGCCCTGCCGGCCTCGCAGATGGACAAATCTGGTACGTGGTGCGTCTTTCGGACGATCAGTTTCGTCTCGTTACAAGCCTCGCCGACTCCAGCACCGTCGGGTCCCAGGACCCGACAGCACAGCCGCCACGGCAGTGCGTGGATCTGTTGCCCTACGATCCGTCGGCTGTTGTGGCCTGGGTGAGCTTTGAGAATCGAACAGTGGTGAAATCCTTCAACCCAGGTCTCAGCACCCCAGTCGTCGACCTCGACAAAAACACCCTTGCAGGCAGTGGATGGACAACAGGGGACCGTGTGGTCTACGGTGCAGGCGGAGGGCAGCCGATCGAGGGCCTGCAGGATGAAGCAACTTATTACATCATCGCCCTGCCGAACAGTCGAATCGCCCTGGCGAAGTCATACGCAGACGCCGTGTCCGGTAATCTCATCGACCTGCAGTCGAAAGGAACAATCGGCGTTGTCCCGCACTCTCTGCGACTAGAACCCGACGTGCAGCTTCTCGGCGACGAGCAGCCACTGGTGTACTTCGACCCCGGACTGGTCCCGCCCGTTGACACAACAAATGATATTCTGCGCATTTCGCAGCATGGTTTTACTCAAGGTCAGCAGGTCACCTACCTCGCGGGCGATGGAAGCCCAGTTGGCGGACTGGTGCATGGTGGCCAGTACTTCGTAAAATTTGTTGATGACGACCACTTTCAGCTGCTGAAAAACTCAGGAGACACGCAGCCGATTGACCTCACGACCGGAGCAACTGGCAGCCATCATGGTTTCGAAGTCATTCGGCAGGCATTTGCTGCTGATTCCGCGATTGTCGGATTAAGTCCCGAGGCGACATACTACGCCGTTGTTGACCGAACAGGTCCGGATGGTCTGCTGCGATTCGCCAATTCACCGCTGGAGGCCGCAGAAGCAAGCCTCCTGCGCTTTGACCTGACCACTTCCGCAACGGGATACAGCAACTATTTTCAGCCCGGATCGAATATGCTGGGCGAAGCGCCGGGTGAGGGCGAGAATTCAGACAATGGCATCTTCGTCACCAGCAATCTTGAAGCGACGAATGGTGCAAGTGCCGAATCAGGCCTGGGAGGCCACATTGCACTCTGGGAAGCTGTTCAATCCAATGCAGTGCTGGTAGAAGCATTGAAACAAACGACAAACGGCTTGAGAAATTCCGTAAGAGAACTTTTTGGCAATCCTACCACAACTAGCGCAGCCCGCACACACGCGGGTGCAACTTTTACCGCGTCCTTAGCTGTCGCTGAGGCCAAACACACTGTCATTACAACCATACACCCCGGTGCAGTTCTGCAGACATCCGGCGATCTAGTCATAGACTCCGCCATTGCTCAGAGTGGGCAGGTGAGTTGCATTGGAGGCATTGAAGCAAACGAGCACACATCTGCCGCTGTATCTGTGGGATTGGCGGTAGCCGATTACACAAACACGGCGCTCGTCAATATCGGTGAGCAGAACGCGGAAAGAGTCCGGCTGGACGCCAAGAACAGCATGAAACTCACAACCAGCATTGATTATGACAAAGCATATGACCTTCGCAGCTGGGCAACGTTAGATGGCCTGATCCCGACTGGTAATGACAAAAGCTCCGAATCTGCCGATGAGAGCGGTGGAGGATTTTTCAATCGGCTCAAAAAAGCCAGGGAGGTCCTGCCGGCCTATCTCGATAATCTCGGCCTTGCCAATTTCCTGAACGTCCGCGTGACTAACTCAATCAGTGGGGAAGAGTCAGAGGAGAATGCAGACACTACGGTGGGACTGTCACTGGCAGAGACATTCTACAGGAATACCAGTGAAGTCACGATCTGGGAAACTGATATCAATCAGGATGAGCAGTTTGCAGGTGAGGATCAGAGTCTTCTGGCGGACGCCACGACGAGCATGACATTGATTTCACTCGCCGGCAATATCAGCTTTGAGCCAAATCTGCTTGAGCTTTTAAAATTTAAAACGTTTATAAGCGGATTCCTGCCCTTGCCCGGTGGCAATTCAAAGGAAGGTGCCGGCATTGGCGCGTCCCAGATTCTTGTTGATACCGTCAATCGCACTCGCGCCAGAATTCTCGGTACGTCCCGGATCACTGTTTCAGAAAACAGCGAGCTTGAGGTCAATGCTCAGGACATTGGCAGGCGGACAGTCTTGGCGCAGTCCGGTGCCAGTGCTTCCAAAGGAAGCGGGATCACTGGCAGCGTCGCACTCCTGCTTGGCGGTGACGATACTCAGGGGGCAAGCCTGACTGTGGCCCAGATTGATCGAGGAGTTTCGGTGACCGCCCGCAGCCCCGAAGAGACCGCCGGCAAATTGTCAGTTACAGCCCACAATCACGTACAGACATGGGTTCAGGCGGGCGCGGTATCCACCTCCGCCGGCGGTTCCTCCGTCGGCATCAGCTTTGGTCTCATCGATACTCCCAGAACGACCCTGGCATACCTGGGATCCATTCCAGACGACGACGTCGATAAAAAGTTTCAGGGGCCCGACTTCTCGCACCCGGTATTAAAACCAGGCTCCCTGCAGGTGGGCTCCGTCACAGTGGATGCCCAGAACACCGGTCGGATATGGAATCTGGCGATTGTGGGCGCAGT
>JBEAUF010000050.1:0-5780 GCA_041161565.1 Planctomycetota bacterium
ACCCCACCCCAACCATTCCCGACTGGCTGCGGACGTTCGCCGACAGCGTCACCCGGTTCTTTTCTCCAGCCCTCAGCCTGGCCCCGATAGGCTGCCACTCCGTCTTCAACCCGGAATTATCGACCTGGGAGGTGACGTTGTTTGTGAGTCGGACGGAGGTCCGTGGAGGCGGTTTTGACGGACAGCAGCTGCCTGCATGTCTGACGGTGGACATCAGCGGTGTTGCGGGATTGTTTGATGCGGCCCCCGAAGTTCATTTTCAGGCGATCGACAGTAGCGAGCAGGCTGAACCGGGGCCGTGGCTGTCATTTCAGGGCAAATGCTGCGGGCATCGTGTCTGGCTGCGGATCCCCCAGCAGGCTCCGGACTGGGCTGGCCCGGGTCGGGTTCTGGACGCAGCCACCGGAGAAATTCAGGACGTCTGGTGACGCACGACATCGCATCCTGGATCCTCGCTCGCGGCACCCCCGGCGACTGCTCTTGCCCGTCCCACCCTGATACCTGAGAATCCGTCTCAGCACGTGTTTCGGGTTCAAACTGGCTGGTCAGCAGGAGAGAGTCATCATGCGGTGGCAGAATGGTCTGAGTTTGGCAGCGGGGTTGGCAGGTGTTCTTCTGCACGGTCTGGTCCGTGCTGACGACTGGCCTCAGTGGATGGGTCCGGGCCGTGACAACATCTGGCGTGAACAGGGGATTCTGAAAACGTTCCCGGAGTCGGGTCCGAAGGTGGTTTGGAAGACGCAGATAGCCGGGGGCTACGCTGGTCCGGCCGTGGCGGCTGACAAAGTCTTCATCACGGACTACGTGACGGCGGACAACGTAAAGGTTGACAACTTTGACCGTCGGGAGTTTTCCGGCGTGGAACGCGTGCAGTGTCTCGAGGCGACCACGGGCAAAGTGCTCTGGACGCATTCCGACAACGTGCGATATTCGATTTCCTACCCGGCCGGTCCGCGCTGCACTCCGATCGTCGAAGGCGACCGTGTTTACACTCTTGGGGCCGAGGGGCTGCTGTACTGTTTTCAGGTCTCCGACGGCAAGGTGCTCTGGCGGCGCGATCTCAAGACAGACTACAGCACAACCGCTCCGCTCTGGGGCTACTCTGCACATCCCCTGATCGACGGCCCGCGTTTGCTGACCCTTGCCGGTGGCACCGGCAGCCACATCGTGGCTCTGGATAAACTCACCGGAAAGGAAATCTGGCGGAGCCTGACGTCCGGGTCTCAGGGCCAGGGATATTCGCCGCCGACGATTGTGGAGCACGGAGGCCGCCGCCAGCTGATTCTGTATCGCACGGATGCCGTATCATCGGTCAACCCCGAGACTGGCAGTGAATACTGGTCCGTCCCCTACGAAGCCTCCAACGGCTCGATCATCATGTCCCCGATCCTGATGGGCGACTACCTGTATGCTGCCGGTTTCAACAACCGCAATCTGCTGCTGAAACTGAAGCCGGATCAATCACGGCCGGAAGAAGTCTTCCGGGACATGAAGGACCTGATCTGCCCTGTCAACGTGCAGCCGTTTCCTGACCAGACAGTGCTCTACGGCTTCGACCAGAAGGGCTTTCTGCGGGCGCTGCAGCTGCCCGAGGGCAAAGTGCTGTGGGAGACCGACAAGGCTGTCGGCGGCAGGCCACGTGGTTCTGAGACAGCATTCCTTGTGCGACATGAAGATCGCTTCATCCTCTTCAACGAACGCGGTGAACTCATCATCGCACGGCTTACACCAGAGAAATACGAAGAAATCAGCCGCACAAAAGTGATTGAACCGTCCAACGTCGCCTTCGGCCGCGACGTGGTGTGGAGCATGCCGGCCTTCGCCAACCGCAGAATCTATCTGCGGAATGACAAAGAGATCATCTGCCTGGATATGACCGCCCCGCAGAAGTAATGCGCGTAGTGACAAGACCCTTGCGCCGCCAGGCGGCTCAGTTGCCCACACAATGGCGGCCCAACCGTCCCTGACTGAGCCCGAAACGCGACGGATAATCTGCCGGCGGCGTGAGCCGCCGGACATACCACGCCCCCATCCTGAAATGCCACCAGCGCCCTTTGCCGGGGGGGCTCCCACCCAAGGACATTGGCTTTCTCTCAATCGCCGCAAAAAATTGGGAAAGGCGTGCGGGGGATGTCAGAATTGGAACGCGTCGGAGTGCACGAAGCTGCGAAATGTGGCAACACGTCGCGTTTCAAAGGTCACACTGCTGCACCGGAGCTTCTCACTTCTCACTTCTCACTTCTCACTAACCTCTACTCTCTCGCGCAGCGGGCGGAAGTCCCGGGTTGCGTTTCCCGCCCTCGTGTGTACGGCGTCAGCATTGCGTTGCAGGCACCTTTACCCGCAGGCTGCCGCCAGGCGGCTCATCGCGTTCTCACTTCGCACTTCTCACTTCTCTCTGCCCTCTACTCTCTCGCAGCGGACGGATCCCCTGGTTGCGTTTCCCGCCTTCGTGTGTACGGCGTCAGCATTGCGTTGCAGGCACCTTTACCCGCAGGCTGCCGCAAGGCGGCTCAGTGCGGTCTCACTTCTCCTTCCCGTGTCTGCCGAAATCATGAAATCCAGCTCTTCCGCACGATCTCTCGCAGTCGCGAAGGATCTCATGCACGAATGCGGACTGCACTGACAGCCTGCAACCTGAAAACCATACCTGCGGGCGCCGTGGTGCGGGAAATCCCTGTCAAGAACAACCGGATTTCGGATTTACAAGCCGCCTCGCTCGTTGACGAGCCAATTGCTGTGTTGAAAAGTGAAGCAGGTCTTCATGCAGCAGTCCAGGTTGTCCCTCGAAACTTCCGCAGGAGTTCAGTTATGCAGGCAGCGTATGATTTCAGTCAGAGTCAGCAGTCGACCGGGCGTGAATGTTCTGACGCCGTGATTGCCGACAGCAACAGGCTTACCGCGGAATCTCTTGCCTGGTGCCTCAAATCTTACGGTGGTTTTCGGAATATCATTTCAGTGTCTTCGGTTCAGGACCTGCTGTCGGCGATTCGGACTCAGCGGCCTGCGGTGGTGCTGGCGGGGGAGCGAATTGTGGTGCGGGCACTGCGTGAAGTTTTCACGGAGCTGGCCGTGCGTCTGGGCGAGACGCGGGTGGCTGTTTTTGCGGATGGGCTGACAGACCGTCAGCTGGATCTTGTGGTGCACAATCGTGTAACCGGGCTGTTGTCCCGGGAAGAAACCATGCGTCGCTTGAGCGAGCAGCTGACCCAGGTGGCCGCTGGTCAGGCGGTCCTTTCAGAACATCTTGCTGCCCGCATTGAAACGGCTGCTGACGGTCGTTTTCGGTGTCTTGCCAGCACCCACATGGAAAAACTCACCGACCGTCAGTGGGATGTGCTGTTGCGAATCGCTGAAGGGCGGCGCGTGGCGGAAGTCGCGAGGGCGCTGGCGATTTCCGAAAAGGCCGTGGAAAGTCACAAGCACCGAATCATGCGGGTGGTGGGAGCAGTTGATCGGGTGGATCTGTGCCGCTGGGCGATTCGCGAGGGTTTGATTGAGGCGTGACATCCTCTTAGCGGATTCGGCACGGGATGTTTGGTGGTTGGGTGGGGGTTCAGTTTTCAGCTGCCGGGGCGGCATTCTGTGGCGCCGGGGTTTGTGGTTCCGGCGGCCACCAGTCCTGGACACCCAGCAGCTGCAGCATTTGTGTGCGCAGCTGCTGCATGAGTGGATCAGCATCTCTGGAGCGGCGGCTGACATCAACGGGAATCGCTGCGCCAATCCGAAACTCGACCTTCCATTCCGGTCTCAGGGTGATGCGATCGGTGAGATCTTCTTCGAGCCGATGGACGGTTTCGGCGATGCGTTCGGGAGTCACTGTTCCGCGGGCGCCGTCGTTGTCGAGGTAATGTTCGGGGTAGAGCGAGAGGGTCTGGATGTAGTAGCAGTCTGTGAGGGCGCGCCAGCGTTCAGCGACGTCGGCGGGAGACAGCTGCTGCTGCTGGAGCAATTCCGCGAGGATGGCGGTTCGCAGGTCTTTGACGCGTCCGACGGCATCGCCCTGACGCGCGCCTCCCAGCCAGCGGGTTTCGCAGGGTTGCAGCACCGCATCAATCAGCTGCTGGATGCGTGGCCGCATGGGACCACTGCGGGAGTCCCCAAAAACTTCGACTTCGCGGCTGGCCAGCAGGGCGCGGGCGAGCAGGCGGATGCGTTCGAGCAGGGGGAGGTGTTCGTTGGTTTTCCAGAAGGTGCGCTGCTCGAGCTGTGTGAGTGTGGAGCCAACAGAATCCTCGATGTCCCCCATCAGCCTGTAACGAACTGCGACCGGATGGATCACAACCTGGCTGGTGGGATTGAGTGCAGCGCGGCGTCGGGCAGCGGTGCGGGCGATGAACGACACGCCTTCCATGAGTCCCAGCAGCCGGTCGTTGGACCGGGAAATCACACCTTCCGGAAAAATGACCAGCGGTCTTTCTGCGCTGGCCACGATTTGAACGGCGGCATTGAGTGCTTCGCGGTCGAGTCCTTCTCGGAAGATGCTGAAGCCACCCAGCAGGCGAATCACCAAACTCTCCAGACGGCTCTGACGGAACAGGTGCCAGCTGGCCAGCGAAAACACGTGGCAGGGAACCTTACGGCAGAGCATACCCATGAGCATTGGGTCGGCATCACGCGAATGATTGGGGCACAGGAGGATGCCGTGGCCGGCCTGCAGGCTGTTTCGGAGGTGTTCGAGACCTTCGTAGTGGAACTGCACCAATCCGTAGCGACGACGGAGAAATGGTCTTAGCCACAGACGAAAAAGCCATGAAAACCAGCGTTTGCGGTACGGAGGCACAAACTTGTAGGGTTCATCCACCACCACCTTGTGCATGCCTGCCACCCTGAACAGTGCTGACCGTGCGAAAGGGAATTCCGGGGACTCTGGACGATGGGTTTGCGGAGTTCAGGCTGGCCAGATCTGCGAACCGCCGTCGACGCGGAGTACCTGACCTGTGACGAAGGCCCCGAGCGGACCGGCGAAGAATTCCACCACACGAGTGACTTCGTCGACCATGCCGATGCGATCGAGTGTGCCATCGGTGGCCAGGCGAGCATCTTCGACTTTGCGGGTGCCGAGGAAGCGACCGGTGCGAGTATCGCCGGGGGCCAGAGTGTTGACGTTGATGTTGAAACTGCGGAGCTGCTCGGCGAGGCACCTCGTGTATTCCACAACGCCGGCTTTGGCAGTGGCGTAGATGGAGCTGGAGGGAATGCCGCGGAAGGCCGAGATGGAGCTGAGGGTCAGGATGCGACCGGATTTGCGGGGCATCATGATCTTTGCGGTTTCCTGGCAGACAAGGATGGTGCTGAGGAGGTTGCGGTCGAGTACGGCGCGGACGTCTTCGAGCTTGATGTGGACGCAGTCGTTGGGATTTGGCTTGCCGCCGGCAGCGGCGATGTCACCACCCGCGTTGTGGACCAGAATGTCGATGGGCCCCAGTTGAGCACAGGTTTCCGCGACGACTTTATGCACGTCGTCAGCGTTGGTGAGGTCTCCGAGCAGCCGGCAGGTGCGTGTGTTGTGGGCGGCGGCGATATCCAGAGCGGTCTGGGTGAGCGTTGTGCCTTCGCCGTATTCCGCCGGGCCATTTTCACGCATGCCATGCACACCGACCCGGCAGCCGAGCGCCGCCAGATGCTCAGCAAAGCCCCGACCAAGACCGCGACCAGCCCCCGTGACCAGCGCCACTTTGCCTTCCAGCAGCCGTTGTGTCATTGTGTTGTCTCCCTGCCTGCCCGGCGACCACCGACGGCCACGCACGCATCTATATATAAGGTATTGTGAAGCGGTG
>JBEAUF010000078.1:0-3001 GCA_041161565.1 Planctomycetota bacterium
GGCTATAAGGACGAACGCACCCGAGCTCAGATCACTGCCGGTAAACTGCTGCTGTCCATCCGCACGCGCGAAGCCGCCTCAGAAAAGGATTTCGACCCCGAAGAACTCCGGAAATACGAAAACTCCGTGTCAGAAATTCGCAACGGTGTTCAGGCTGCAATCGAGTCTGAAGAAATTCCTCCGGGATACGTGGACGGAATCAAACAGTATTTTGATTCGCTCGATTCAACCCGGACTGCAGAGCCCGCCACCACGGCTCCAACAGGCCAGCCCAACCCGGAACCCGGCGGCAACTAACGCCCAGTGAATCGCTGCGGCGCCGTTCGCCACTCCTGCAGACTCGTCGCACGCCCACCCGCCACAATAATGTGGTCCACCAGCGGGATTCCCACAACATCCCCCGCTGCCTCCAGCCGCTCCGTGACACTCAGGTCCAGATCGCTGGGTGTTGGATCCCCTGATGGATGGTTGTGTACGACCAGGATGCTGTTGGCTGCATCGCGAATCGCCGGACGAAACACTTCCCGCGGATGCACAAGGCTGTTCCGCAGAGTTCCCACCGTAATCTGGTGACAAGAGATCGGATGACTTTTGCTGTCCAGAGTCACCATGTGGAATTCTTCCTGACGGGCGTCCAGCGCGAGGCGGTCGAAGCGTTCCAGGCAGAATCGCAGTGCGTCACTCGGGGTGGCAATCCGGGGACGATTCCGAAACACGTTTTCCGATGCCGCCTGAACACGCCGCCCCAGCTCAATTCCCGCCATGATCTGGCAAAACGCCGGTGCACTCACCGCCCGACTGATCTCACGCAGCTCCGCCAGTCCGAAGTCCGGCAACCGCTCCAGATGACCGCTGAGCCGCACAGCGATCTTCTCGCCCGCCTGCAGTGCAGATTCACCGGGACGACCTGATCGGATCAGAATGGCGAGTAGTTCGGAGAGCTTCAGACGGGCCGGACCCTGCTCAATCAACCGCTCGCGGGGACGGTCCGGTAACGGCGTGGCTGTCAGCTGAGTGCCGGTGATTTGAGATAACACCCAGCTGTGTACGTCAAACTCTGCCGTTGGGTACTGCCAGCGATAACGGGGACCGCCTGTGTCGTCGACTTCTTCCAGGGCACCCTGCTGCAGCAGTTGCCGGAGGATGCGGCGAGTAACCGTGGGGTGTCGGCCATGACTGGGGGCCTCGATTTCCGCGAGTGTGAATTCTGACTGATCGAGCAGCCGAGTGAGGATTTGCTGATAAAGGAGGTGCTGTTCCGGCTGGACGGGTTTGGCGCTCACAAGCGATGGCTCCGGCGATCCGCCGTATTCCCGGTGCGGCGGAAATGTTTTTGTTGGAGGAGTAATGTTTAACTGGTAAGGTGATGAATGATTCAGCCCATAGTACATGGGGGTGGTAGTGGAGGCGAGACGCAGGCAAAAAAAATGGGGGTCCAGTGCCGGCTGAATTCGTTCTGCAGCGATTATGGCAAAAAGACCGAATTTGCGGCGCTTCGGCCGGACGCTCCTGAACCTCTCGGTCTCGAAATCCATCACCGCAGCGATCAGGAGATGCTGCCTCCACATCCCGAAGCCTGCTATCCTTGAGCCGGCCGTACCTTGAAAGCCACCACCGGGGAGTCACTTCCGATGAGAGTGAGTTTAATGCAGCGGTTGAGCTGTGTTTTGATCGGTGCCCTGCCGGTATTTGCCCTGCTGCTTTGGCCGGCTCAGTTGTCGGCTCAGTCTTCGCAGCTCGATGGCGAGCGGGTGCCATTTCGTTTCAATGTTATGCTTTTCAGCGGTCCCGGGGTGAGCGATTCGAGCCGGCGGGTGGAGGAGGATTTGCAGAAGGTGCCCGAGATCCGGTTGCGGCGGATCAGGGCCGATCAAATCAATTCCGGAGTGCTTGAAGGGCAGCACGTTGTAATTTTCTCCGGAGGTTCCGGGAGCGTCCAGGGGCGCGGGCTGGGTGAGGCAGGGCGAGAGCGAGTCAGGAAGTTTGTGGAGTCCGGGGGCGGATATGTG
The DNA here is from genome assembly GCA_041161565.1 of Planctomycetota bacterium. Classification (GTDB taxonomy): domain Bacteria; phylum Planctomycetota; class Planctomycetia; order Planctomycetales; family Planctomycetaceae; genus SXXK01. Next base: position 2,010 of record JBEAUF010000078.1, read on the forward strand.
GGAATCTGTGCCGGCGCTTATCTGGCTTCTGCTGACTATGAATGGTCGCTGCATCTGCTCGATGCCCGGGTTCTCGATCGCAGGCATTGGGCGCGGGGCTTCGGAAATGTGGAGATTGGTGTGGCTCCGGCGGCGGCCGAGGCGCTGCAGGTGTCTCCTAAGTCCACCGTTTACTACCACCAGGGACCGCTTCTTGCGCCCGCCGGCCGTGGGGACATACCGGACTACAGGGAGTGGGCCGTGTTTTTAACTGAGGTGCGCAAGCAGGGGGTTCCGGGAGGAGTTATGCAGGGGACTACGGCGATTGCAGCCGGTGAATTTGGTGCGGGTCGAGTCCTTGCAATTAGTCCGCACCTGGAGCGGACCGATGAGTTGAATCATGTGCTGCCGGCGGCTGTTCGCTGGGCTGCAGCCAAATCCCTGAAGCCGCGTGTGGGGGAGACCAGTGATGAGTGAAGCGGGAGGCATTCTTCTGCCAACGGTAAGTGAGATTTGTGCGAAGCTGGATGAGTTTGCGCCACCGCGTCTGGCGGAAACCTGGGACAACACCGGGCTCCTGCTGGGCCGCTCCGAAGCACCCGTCCGCGGGCTGCTTACCTGTCTGACACTGACTGAAGAGGTGGCGTGGGAGGCAGCCGGTTTGCCCGTTCAATTGGTAATTACGCACCATCCCATACTTTTTCGACCTGTTAAAAGGCTTACCGGCGCCACGGCTGACGGCCGAACAATTCTCCTCCTGGCGGAACGTGGCATTGCGGTTTATTGTCCCCATACCGCCTTCGACAGTGCTGCCAACGGAATCAACCAGCAGCTCGCCGAATCGCTCGGATTGCATTCCATCGTTCCACTGCGGCCCCTCGTGGGGGAACCTTCAATCGGCGGCGGCCGCTGTGGGGTGTTTCCGGCTGCGATTTCTCGCGGGGATTTCCTGCAGCGGGTTCAGGATGTGACCGGGGCGGGCTGGCTGGAGTGGTGCGGTTCCGGGCCGGAGC
>JBEAUF010000117.1:0-2528 GCA_041161565.1 Planctomycetota bacterium
CCAATCCCGCAGCAGAGGTCGGTGATTTGCGGGCAGCCGGAAAACCGCCGGGCTTTGTGGACAGCCACAGGCCACGCCGTTGCCTGTTCCACACCAATTCGCGTAACCCACAATCGGTCAGCGGCAGGCAGCTTTGCGGCGGCTTTGAGACGGGCGTCGTGAACTGCCAGAGCGGCCCGTACGAGTTCATCACCGAAGGCACTGCGCAGCTGTTTCTGACTGCGCAGTTCCGCGGCCGTCGATCCGGCAATCGCGTCGAAAATCCCGGGCGAATTACGCAGCCGGTTGAGCAGCTGAAGTTCCTGCTGAGTGGCGGGATCGGGGGGCAGTGATGGTGGCAGCATCAGCCGGACTTCTTTTTCATGCGGACAATGCCGTCCCAGCCAGCCGGTGCGCGACGGTCGTGCTGGGTGATGAGCATTGAGAGGTAATCCTGAGCCCTGTCTTCGGCGGGCATGCGATGCAGAAAACTCCAGGCATCAGCCCAGCGCCCCTCCAGAAAGGCATCCACGCCACGCTCAAAGTCGGCCAGGTGCTGAGAGGTGAGCAGTGGCAGCTGCAGTTCACCGGGAACCAGTTCACTCACAAACAGTGGACGATCCATGCCATAGGGCTGGACCTTCATCAGTCGTCGCACACGACCGTCCTCTGCCGGCAATCCTGCGCGGACGCGACTGTCCAGCGTTTCATCGATGAGGATGGAAACATGCAGTTCCCGAGTCATTGCTTCGAGACGGCTGGCAAGATTCACGACAGGGCCGAAGACGGTGACTTTGACCTGTTCGCGAGTACCAATCTTTCCGGCCACCGCACGCCCGTGGGCGATGCCGATGCTGGTTTCAAAATCCCGCAGCGGATGCGAGGGATCAGCCTGAGCCCGGGAGAATTCTTCGCGAATTGCGAGGGCTGCCCGGCAGGCGTTGAGCGGCGATTCGGCAGAAGCAATCGGCCAGCCCCAGAATCCCAGAGCCGCGTCGCCCTGAAAGTCGCCTGTCACGCCGCCAAACCGCAGTATCCTGCTGGTCATTACCTCCAGCGCCAGACTCACACGCTCCAGCACGCCACGCAGATCGTGCGCCTGTTCCTCCAGCTGACGGCTGAATCCCCGCAGGTCGCAGAAGAGCACCGTTACGTCGCATTCGCGGGGCTCCAGCAGTGAAGTATCAAGGTCACGGCCCAGCGCTTCGAGGATGGGAGGGGAGAAGAACTGCCTCAGACCGGCCTGCTGTCGTTCGAGTCGCCGCTGACGCTGCAGGGCCCCGATCACGTCCGCCACGAACTCCGTGAACTTAATGTCCGCCTGCACTCGCTCCAGTCCCGCCGGACCACTCTCACCCAGCGTTCTCCCGGCAATGTACAGACCACGATCACCCTGCAGATCCGAGAATGGTGTGCAGAAGGCCCACGCGAAACCGGCGGCCTGAGTATACGCGGTGCTGCCAGCAGCGTCGTCCCAGATGTGCAGAATGGTTTTCTGCTGCTGCAGAGCACTGGAAATCAGTCGCGTGCTGGGCTGGAGCGTCAGGCCGCCTTCAAATCGCAGTTCCTGATGGTACACCCGGGCCGCAGAATGCTCGGACAGCCCCACAATCGCCACACCGTCCGCGTTCTGAATGCCGGCCAGAAGCAGCCCGGCCAGACGCAGATGCAAGTCCCGCTCAACACTTGATTCCCGGATCACAGCCGGGAGGCTGGTGAGCACTTCTATGCGGCGGGAAGCGTCGTCGTAACGCACCCGCTGCAGCTGTCGCCGGTCAATGGCCAGCTGCTGCACCGGGCGACCGGATGTGTTGCCAGGGGAATCCGCCAATGTCAGCTGCTGCAGTTCAAAGCGAGTATTCCCGATGACGAAACTCTGGCCGCTTGTCAGCTGCGCTGTGTCGACGGGCTGACCTTCGAAAAAAATCCGGTTGGTCGCTTCCGGGAGCCGCTGCAGGGAAACGTACTGGGCGGAAACCGAAAACTGCAGATGCTGGCCGGAGACCTGCGGGTCCCAGCCAGCCACGATGTCACAGGCTTCACCGCGGCCAACAATCCCGGACTGACCGTCCGCCAGGAAAAACTCCCGGTCCATCCTGCGGCCATGATGAAATGCCAGTAAGCGAAACATAGTCGGTGCCGGGTTCCTGTGGATCTGTTAAGGCCAGCAGGATATCGAAGATCCCGGCGGGATGCCCGCGCGACGGAGAAAAAAAACAGAATCGTGGCTGGAGGCGGAACGGCCAGGGGCCTTGATCCTGCGGTAATCGGGATGGCGAAACGGCACGCGGATGGGGCTCCTTTTCAACCACAGAGTACACAGAGTTTCACAGAGATACACGGGGGGATGCAACGATAACGTCAACAAGACTGGTGGCAGAAACATCTGGTGTCGTTCCATTTTGTTTTTGATGTTTTCATCATCCGACGGCGCGGCTCAACGTTCGCAGCGTGTTGCCGAACTACTGCGCGGGTGGGCGGAAGCCTCACGGCCTTGAAGTGCTCTTCATCACCGCAGAAAGCGGGAGAGGCGTGCGGGGGATGTCAAT
>JBEAUF010000120.1:0-20544 GCA_041161565.1 Planctomycetota bacterium
CATCCCTGCCCGCGGCGTCAGCAGCGCGTTGCCAGGACTCTTTACCCGCAGGCTGCCGCCAGGCGGCTCATAAGTGGCGGAAGCCTCCGGTTACGATTTCGCACCTTGGTGCGCATCCCTGCCCGCGGCGTCAGCAGCGCGTTGCCAGGACTCTTTACCCGCAGGCTGCCGCCAGGCGGCTCATAAGTGGCGGAAGCCCCCGGTTGTGTCTTCGCACCTTGGTGCGCATCCCTGCCCGCAGCTTCAGCAGCGCGTAGCCAGGGCACTTTACCCGCGGGCTGCCGCCCTGCGGCTCAGGTGTGTTCCTTCGCGTTGCTCCATACTTTACTGCGTCGCTCTCCTCTCCACCCTCCACTTTCCTGCGGAGCACCCCACTTCTCGGGCATGATGACCTGCGTGGGAGCAAAATGCGGCGTGGTAGTCTGGGCGGATGTGATCAATCCTGCTAAAAGGAGTTTGTCCGTCGGATTTTTCTTGACTTCCTGTTGCTTTCTGCTGTGAGCCATCGATGGTGTCCTCTGTTTCCCCTGAGCACGGTGTTGGCGGCAGAGCCTTCTTCAGCTTTTTGACGGCGCAGTTTCTGGGCGCATTCAACGACAACTACTTCAAGCAGCTGGTATTGCTGGTGTGCGTGGGGGCGTCTGCGGTGCCGGCGGGGGCTGCTGGGGACACCACTCCGTGGAAGGAGATCGCGATGGCGGCTTTTGCGTTGCCGTTCGTGCTGTTCTCCGGCATCGGCGGATTTCTCAGCGATCGCTGTTCGAAACGCACGGTGATTGTGGGCTGCAAGGTGGCCGAAATTGCGATTGTGTCGGTGGGACTGGGGTTGTTGCTGGTTCCCGGTTTGTCGCGATCTGTGCAGTTATCGTCGTTGGTTGCCATGCTGGGGCTGATGGGCACCCACAGTGCGATCTTCAGTCCTTCGAAGTACGGGATCCTGCCTGAGTTATTTCGTGAGGAGCAGCTGCGGCCGGTGAATGGTGCGGTGCAGATGACGACGTTTCTGGCCATTATTTTCGGGATGGTGGCGGCGGGGATTGCGCTCGACGAGATCGGTGGGCGGCTCTGGATCGGGAGTCTGCTGGCGCTCATTCCCGCGGTGCTGGGAACGTTGACGGCCGCGTTGATCCCGGCGGTGGCGCCGGCGGAGCCGCTGTTGAAGTTCCGAGCGGAGAACATGTTTCTGCCAGGTTCGGTAACGCAGATTTTGTGGTCGAATCGGGCTTTGCGTTCCGCGATTGCGGTCTCTGCGCTGTTTTGGTTTTTGGGTGGTGTCACTCAGATGTCTGTGACGACGCTGGGTGAGCAGACTCTGGAGCTCAGCAGCACTCGATCGAGCGTGCTGGCTGCGGGCATGGGGATTGGCATCGCGGTCGGCTGTGTGGTGGCTGGGTTTCTGGGTCGTCCGGGGAGTGGCGGGGGCTGGACGGTGACCGGCGCGTGGCTGCTGGTGGTTTCAATGTCGCTGGTGGCGCTGCTGGGGTCGGGAGTTCTGGGGCGTCCGTCGAGTTCCGGGATCGCGGGGAGTGCGGAGACGATCGTGCAGCGGCTGCTGTCAGCTGATCTGCTGGAGTGGGGTTTGCGGGCCAGCATGGTGCTGCTCGGATTTTCTGCCGGCATTTTTGTGGTGCCGGTGCAGGTGTATCTGCAGCAGGCTCCTCCGGCGGAGCTCAAAGGTCGGCTGCTGGGGGTGCAGAATCTGGCGACGTGGGTTGGGATTCTGTTGTCTGCGGTGTATTCGTGGGGCGTGGGTGCGGTGTTGCGGCTGATCGGCGGCGAGGGGGGCGATCAGCGTCTGCAGTGGGCCATGTTTCTGACTCTGGCAGCGATGTTGATACCGGTGGGGCTGTTGTACCGTCTGCCCGAGCGTCCAACGCAGGAATCCCACTGACAGCGGCTCGAAATCCACCCGTGTCCGGGTTATCATTCGCGCGGTTCCTGTACCCCGTCTGCCCCGGAGAATCTCAATGCCGGACGCTGGCATCCTGGCAACTCTGCTGCTGCTCGTCGGACTGTTCCTGCTGGGCCTGGAATTCTTCATTCCCAGTCTCGGCATGATCTTCGTGCTGGCCGCGATTTCGCTGGTGGTTTCGTTCTGGTCGGCGGTGCAGGCCTGGTGGGGCACGGACCCCACATTTTTCTGGACTTACATTCTGGCGCTGATCTTCGGCATCCCCTCCAGCCTCGCGGCCGCCTTTCTGGTGCTCCACAAAACCTCAGCCGGCAATCGCCTCGTTTTACAGCCGCCGCCCCCTGAACCGCTGGTCCGACCTGAAGAGCTGTCGTTGATTGGCAAAACCGGCAGGGCTGCCAACCTGATGACTCCGGGGGGCCTCGTCATGGTCGACGGTCAGCGTCTGCACGCAGAATCTCAGGGGATGCTCGTGGAACCAGGAACACCGGTCGTGGTGATCGGAACAGTCTCCAATCGTGTGGTGGTGCGTCCACTGCGGCCGGACGAGCTGGCGGCGCCGGACCAGTCCCAGGCAGGCCCACCGGCGGAAGACACCCCCGCTTCGCGCTCGGGAACCGCCCAGCCGCTTGACTTCGACCTGCCCCCCGGATAAACCCTCTGTAAACCGTCGTCTTTCGTGTTCACCCAGGAGCTTCCCATGCAACTGCCGCTGGTCCTTGCACTCACGCCAACGCAGTGGTACCTCATGATTTTCTTCATGGTGGTGCTGCTGGTGGTGGGCGCAGTGTGCATACAGTTCGCCAGTTTGTGGCTGCAGAGCCTTGCCACGCGAGCGGGCATTGGTCTCTGGACCATGGTCCTGATGCGACTCAAACGCGTCAATCCGGCGGTAATTGTCCGCAGCCGCATGATGGCCGTTCAGGCCGGGCTGCTGGAAAAGTATTCTCTCCCCACCCGCGCCATGGAGTCGCATGTCCTTGCGGGCGGAGACGTGCAGAAAGTGATCAAGGCCCTGATTGCCGCCGACAAAGCCTCCATCGAACTCGACTGGAACACGGCTCAGGCCATCGATCTGGCAGGCCGTGATATTCTGGAGGCGGTGGCCACCAGCGTGAATCCCAAGGTGATCGACTGTCCCGACCCGCGTCGCAACGCGGGGACGCTGTCCGCGGTGGCGGCGGACGGCATCGAACTGCGAGTCAGGGCTCGCGTGACGGTCCGTACCAACATTCGCCAGCTGATTGGCGGGGCCACCGAAGAAACGGTGATCGCCCGCGTGGGCCAGGGAATTGTGCAGGCCATCGGCTCCACATCCTCCTACAAACTGGTGCTGGAAAATCCCGATTCCATCTCCAAAACCGTGCTCGAACAGGGGCTCGAAGCTCAGACTGCCTACGAGATTGTATCCATTGACATCGCGGACATTGACGTCGGCGAAAATATCGATGCGCGACTCACAGCCGACCGGGCGGAAGCCGAAATGCGAGTGGCTCAGGCGAAGGCCGAACAACGCCGTGCGGCCGCTCGCGCCCGCGAACAGGAAATGATCGCCCGCATCCAGCAAAACCGCGCCGCCGTTGTGCTCGCCGAATCCGAAGTCCCCCGCGCCGTGGCCGAAGCGTTCTCCAGCGGACAGCTTGGACTGCTCGACTTCTACGAACTCAAAAACGTTCAGGCCGACACCCGCATGCGCGAATCCATCGCCGGCGAAGGTTCAACTCGCGCCGGACGCACCACCGAAGGCTGACAATTCAATTCCCACCCACGGTTCGCTGCAACCGTATTCACCACGTAACCTCCATGGAGCAACCATGCGAACAGGGCGACTGATTTTTGGACTGGTACTGGCACTCGCCTCCGGCGGAACACTCGCTGCCGATGACTGGCAGGAGATCTTCGACGGCAAAACGCTCAACGGCTGGGATGGCGATCCACGGGTCTGGAGTGTCCAGGACGGAGCAATCACCGGGAAAACCAGCGAAGAAGTGAAACTGGACGCCAACACCTTCATCACCTGGAAGGGCGGCGAAGTCGACAACTTTGAACTCGAACTGGAATACCGCATCGTCGGTGGAAATTCCGGGATCCAGTACCGCAGTTTTGAACTTCCTGGCAAATATCGCATCGGCGGCTATCAGGCCGACTTCGAAGCTGGAACCACCTACTCCGGCATCCTCTACGGCGAAGGCTTCCGCGGAATCCTCGCCCAGCGTGGCCAGTCCACCGAGCTCGTCCGCAACGACGGAAAATTCGAAGTCAAAGTCACCGGCTCTGTCGGTGATTCAGCCGAAATTCAAAAAGGCATCAAAAAGGAAGACTGGAACAAGTACCGAGTGGTGGCTGACGGGTTCCACTTTCAGCATTTCATCAACGGTATGAAAACCGTTGATGTCACCGATAACGATCTGCAGGAGCGTCGGGCGGTGGGACTGCTGGCCTTCCAGGCACACGTCGGCCCGCCGATGACCGTCCAGTTCCGCAACGTCCGCCTGAAGAAGCTGCCCGCTCCCAAGAAGGTGGCGCTCATCGCCGGTCGCCCCAGCCACGGTTATGGTGCACACGAACACCGCGCCGGCTGCATGCTGCTCGCTGAAGCACTCAATGCCGCCAACATCGGCATCGAAGCCACCGTCCATACCAATGGCTGGCCCGCAGACGAATCCGTTCTCGATCATGTCGATTCCATCGTCATCTACGCTGACGGCGGCGGCGGACATCCCTTTAACCAACACCTCGATCGCCTCCAGGCCCTTCAGAAACGCGGTGTGGGCATGGTCTGCATCCACTACGGAGTTGAAGTTCCCAAAGGCCCCTCCGGCGATGCCTTCCTCAAATGGATCGGCGGCTACTTCGAAACAGACTGGTCCGTGAATCCACACTGGACCGGCAACTTTGCCGGCTTCCCAGCGCATCCCATCGCCAGCGGTGTAGGTCCGTTCAGCATCAACGATGAGTGGTACTACCACATGCGATTCGCCGAAGACAATGCTCAGCTCGTATCCGTTCTGGCCGACCTCCCACCCCGCGAAACGCTGGTTCGCGAAGACGGAAGCCTCGCACGCGGCGACGGCCCGCACAGCAATAATGCGGCCGTCCGCGCCGCAGTGCTCGAACGAAAAGAAAAACAAACCGTCGCCTGGGCCGTGACTCGACCCGATGTCGGACGCGGATTCGGCTTCACCGGTGGACATGTGCACTGGAATTGGGGGAATCGCGACTTCCGCACCCTGATGCTTAATGCCATCACCTGGACGGCTCATGCCAAAGTCCCCGAAAACGGCGTGCCCTCCCGCGAACTCACCGTCAAAGACCTGATGGCCAATCAGGACTTCGAAGTGCCAGGTGACTTCAACCCGGCACGCATCCAGGCCATGCTCGACCAATGGTCAGCCGCTCGTAAGAAATAGCCCGCCAGAAGCACGCCGCGAAGGTTGCCCTGCAAAGCCTCCAGGTCCCGGCTCAGGTCCGATCCGGCCGCAGAAAAAATATTGGTGTGCGGTCGATGTCAATCGGCTGATATGACCGCGGTGCGTTCCTGCTGCGACACTGGCATCGCGGGCACGCACTAAACCGCAGGGCGGCAAACATGTGAGCCGCAGGGCGGCAGCCCGCGGGTAAAGTGCCCCGGTTACGCACTGCCAACGCACATGCAATCCAGCGGAAATGAATTTCCTCCGGCGTTCAGGGGGCGTCTGAAAACACGACTCCCACTGCCAGCCACCGCGATGAAATTTCTCCACTTGTCACTTCTCTCTGCTCTCTCGCGCAGCGGGCACAAGCCCGCAGTTGCGTTTCGCACCCCTGAGCGCACGGCGTCTGGATCGCGTCGCAGGGGTCTTTACCCACAGGCTGCCGCCAGGCGGCTCATCGCGTGTCCGCACCCCTCTGTGTTTCAGCCCGGAGGGCGACACATCCGGTGCGGCGCCGTCAGCCGCCGCACCGCGCACCGTGCCCACACCTGAGCGGACGGGCGGAAGCCCCCGGTTGCGATTCCGGCACCGTGGTGCCCACGGCGTCAGCATCGCGTCGCAGGCCACTTTACCCGCAGGCTGCCGCCAGGCGGCTCAGCGCGCGTCCGCACTTCGCACTTTCGCCCGGCCCCTGCGTTTTAACGGTTGTCATCCGAAGCTTCGCCGGAGGCTCGGTTGTGGCGGATTCTGCTGTGTTGTATGTTCTGACGCCCGACCTGCAAACCTGCATTCCGACAACAACTGGCCCGGCCTCAGTCTGGAGCTGCTCCATGACCGCATCGTCCTCGTCCGCTGATTCCGCTTCCCGTCGCTGGAAGATGGCCGATTTCTCCCAGATCCCGGGAGTTCCCTGTCCTTGTGGCACAGCGCGGCGTGCATTCCACGGCGTCCCGGAATTCCCCGGCACTCTCCACGTAACGGAGATCAGCGAGAATGCACAGCGACACTACCACAAAACGCTCACCGAAACCTATGTGATTCTGGAGTGCGAAGACGACGCCCGGCTGGAGCTGGACGGCGAGCTGATTCCCGTGCGGCCTTTGCAGGCCTGCGTCATCCCGCCGGGTGTGCGGCATCGAGCTGTGGGAAGAATGAGGGTCCTGATTGTGGTGATTCCGGAATTCGATCCGGCCGACGAATGGTTCGACTGAGCTCAGGCGGCCCGCAGGGGACGGGCATTCGCTGCCCACTGAATCCATTCGGTGACTTCCTGAAGATCCGGCCCGTTCTGGTTCCTCAGGACACGTCGACCTTCCGCCGATTCGAGGAAAGGTTTCATGGCGGCCAGCAGTTCCGCCGGAGTGCAGCTGGCGAGTGATTCCGGGCTGCTGATTCCACAGGCGGCGAGGATTTGAGCATCGTGTCCGCGGAGTTCGGGGATGCGGCAGACCAGCTGTGCCTGCACCTGCCAGCGGTGAATGATCTGAGCGGTGAGGCGTTTCTGGTTCAGCTTTTCGGCGATTCGTTCGGCAGGAATATTCAGCAGCTCTTCGATCGTGCGAACTCCTGCATCGTGCAGAATTTCGGCCGTCTTCGGTCCAATTGAGGGGGCCTGTACAACATCACTGGTGCGGCTCAGGAAGAATCGCATGCCGCCAACGCGTTCCACCGGCTGTCCTTCGCCGGCAGCAGTGGGCTGGGGATCGACTTTGAGCTGTGCAGCGAGCTGTTCGCGTCGCGCGACTCGGCGGGCACGTCGCGCGGCACTGGCGGGTTCCGAGGGAATCTGTTTGCGGCGGCGGGTCACAATCACGCGGCTGCCTGTGGCCTCCTCTGATTCCTGACGCGACGACTCATCGGCGCTGGCGAGTGCTGCCGGTGCAGCAGGAGCCGTGACAGCGGCGGAGCTGCGCGGGGGAACGGCAGAACTGGCGGCGGCCTGCAGCGTCAGTGCCTGTGCAGCCCGCAGTTCTTCGGCGGACCGTGAAAACTGACCAAAACGCGCCCAGTTCAGAGCCTGTTGCCGATCGATCAGGCGACCGCTGCGGCGCCAGCGTGCTCCGGTGTCCGACCGCTGAAAGGCCGTAACTTTTTCATAAACGGCCTCAGGACGAAGTTTTCGAAGTTCATCCGCGGAGGTGATGCCGGCAGCGAACAGCAGCGCTGCATCGCCACGCCGCAGCATGGGGACGCGAGTCGCCAGTTCGGCCTGTCCCCGCAGCGCCTGCAGACGCTCCACAGGCACGATGAACCCCCGCATCCGCATGGCTTCCTCCATTTCAGGTACGGTTCGTTCCAGCAGATCAGCCACTCGCATGAACCTCGCGGCCCGCAGTGCTTCCAGCTCGCCCAGACTGATTCCGGCGAGGTCTTCCACTCCGTGACCGGGCTCCAGATAGAACAGCCAGTTGGCACCGTTACGCTGCAGAGTGTCAGATGGCACCGGGGTTTCCGGAGCCGGCGCTGGGGCCGCCGGAATGCTCTCGGCAACTGCCGGTGCTGCAGCCACAGCTTCCGGGGAATCTGCTGGTTCAACAGTGTGCAGCACAAGTCTGGGAGGCTGAGCCGGCAGTTCACGGACTTCCTGAATCGGGGAGAACCTGCGAATTTCGAGCGTCTCAGCGGCCGGCAGACTGCTCAGCAGGGCATCCTCGATCAGCCACAGCACCTGCTGACCCTGCTCCGCCGATTCCTTCAGCACATCCACGAGTGCATGGACCACCGATGCCTCGCTCCGCAGCAGCTCGTCGCTGAGCAGCAGCGGGACCATGCCCTCCGCAGCTCCCTGGATCCGCAGCAGCGCCAGCCGCAGGGCCAGACAGACCACCATTCGCTGCTGTTGGGGAAGTTCGGCCAGCCTGACAGCTGCTGCAGCCGACGAAACTTCGGTAACCACCACGAAATCATGCCCTTCGAGTCGCAGGCTGCGATACGCACCGGAACTGAGCCGCTGCAGCAGGGTACCGGCCATGGCCAGCACACTGATGCCGCGACTCACAGCCAGCTGGTCAATTGCCTCGCGAAGCCTGCGTTCGGCAGCATCCAGCTGTCGTCGCTGCTGTTCCAGTCGCTGCACCTCGGTATCCAGCTCCCCATACTCGGCCTGCAGCTGGTCAAGCTGTTCGAGTGCGCGGGCGGAAAGCACAACGGGCGCGGCTGACTGGAGTGCCACCGTCAGTTCGTTTTGCCGCAGCTGCAGCTGCTGTGATTCTTCCCGCAGCTGATTGTGAAGCAGCGCCAGCTGCTGCCGCTGCTGCTCGAGTGACGCTGCTTCGCTGCCGTCTGCAGGTGGCTCCGTCTGCAGCTGCGAGGTTTGCAGTTCCGCAAGCACTGCGTCGAAGGCCGCGATGGCCTGCTCGATGGTGGTTTGCAGTGGACCACCCTGCTGCTGCCGGGCAAGCTGCTGCTCGTAGTCTGCAAGGCGATGATTGAGTGACGCTACCTCCTGACGGACCTGCTGCAGAGAAGCTCCGGCCAGCCCCATGTCGTTCTCGTTCAGCCCGCCGGCATACCCGGCTTCCGATAATCTGCGGAAGCGATCCTCCATCCGCAGAATGGATTCCCGCATCGTGCTTAATGACTGGCTGTTGAGCAGCAGACAGGTGCCGCCGAGGGAACGCAGGGAATCGAGATCTTCGGCGGCCGTCGCCCGCATCTGCCGCCATCGCTGCAACATTTCTGAGGGATGCTCTGCGGCCACCGGCACGTTCGCCCGTTCGGCGCCCACCAGCTGCTGGCGTTCGGACTCCACGGCCGCTGCTTGCTGCGCGAGTTCTGTCAGCCGTGTTTCACAGATCGCCAGTTGCCTGCGGAGTTCGGTTGTGCGTTTGCGCGTTTCCGCACCTGTGTCGCGCAAGGCTGAAATTCGCCGCTGCAGCTCACCCTGAGTTCGCCGCAGTTCGGAAATCCGATGCACGACTCCGCCTTCCAGACCATTCCCATCGCGATCGATGAGTACCTGTGCGAGGGCGGTGCGGGCACGTTCGAGCTCACGAACGGAGCCGCAGGTGGATTCGGCAGTCATCACCAGCCTCGCCAGCATCTGCAGTTCAGCAGACTCAACGGCTTCGACCGCGCAGAATCCCGCCAGATCCTCAGCATGCAGCCAGCGGGGAATCAGAGCACCCGCCTGCAGGCCTCCATCGGCACTCTCCGGCAACTCACCCCGCAACAGCTCCACAGCGGCCCCAGGATGCTGCCGCAGCAGGTGCTGACGAGCTTTCGAAAATACGTTGAGTTCGCCACTGACGGCCGTTCCGCTGCGGACGGCGGCATGCAGCGGCAACACGGCGGGGCGGCCACGTTCTTCGGCGGACTGCAGACTTCGCAGCAGCACTCCCAGACCCTCCAGCCACCTGTTCAGCTTCGCTGAGGAGCTTCCGGCAAGCACCGTCAGGCCCCGCGACAGGCCCTGTGCAGCCGCAACGTTCAATCCCGCAATGTCGTCAATCCGAACGTCCTGCAGATACATCGATAATCCCCAATCACACGGTTCAAGCTGTCTCGGCTTACGCCACCCGCTGCAACTGGTGCAGCAATTCCGGAATCTCACTCCCAGGGCCCAGTCCTGACATGGTCCGACTGCAGATCCCCGTCAACAGCCGGGAACTCCCGGCACACAACTCCACCTCGAACCTGTCGTTGAACTGCAGCCTCAGAGGCCACGCTCCGGCATGTCCGGCATTGAGCAGTCCCCGCAGTGCGTACAGCAGGTCCTGTTCCCGAGGTGCACTGTCGTCCCACAGCGAAAGCCGCAGTTGACCGCCAATGCGCCAGTCCACCAACTGCACCGGGCCACTTCGTGGCAACGTGCGACTGCGTTCGGCCAGACGCTTCAGCAGTTGCGGCAGAGTTGTGCCTGCTTCAAAGAACTCCTCAACCTGCAAAAACTCCAGCACCTGCGTGGTCTGCTCCTGAACCCGCATTTCGCCGGTCAACGGATCGAGAGTGACCACGGTACAATGCCCCCCGGAAGACTCGTCTGCCGAGAGTCGCTGCGGACTGACGGCGGGCACATGCAGGTGCCCGCCGAAGGCACCGGCTGCCGTGATGCGACAGCTGCGATCGCACGTGGTGCGTGCGGCTGAGTCCCCCGCTACAATTCGAAAATCGCCCGGTGCTGTGCTGTTGGAAAGCCGCAGATCAGCACCATCGCGGCTGACCACAAAACCTGATCCGGCAGGCACGCAAACCACATCGAGCGGGGCCAGCAGTGACAGTTCATCAGCATCGTGGTCCGCCAGTACCAGCCGAATTCCGCGGGTTTTGAGCACCGCGGCCCGCTCACGCAGCCATGCGGCAGATACGGCGAAGTTTTCCGGTGAGGCTATGCGGCCGGCGACAAAAATCAGGTGACAGCCACGAGCGATGGCGGTGTCAAGCACGGTCTGTACCGATTGCCGCACAGCCGACGCCGCTGTTCGCCGTAACCACTCAGGGCTGTCATGCAGGCCGACAAGGGCATCCCCCAGCCGCCACGCACCGGTAATGAGCAACCTGACCTGCGACATCCGTGTCTCCGACATGTCGGCCTGCCAACGTGGCCACGGCCGACCATCAACCATTCAGCAAAGCACCCACCGGCAAGTCCTTTGCGGCGGGTTTTGCTGAATCCTGGCAGAGACCGGAAAGAAATGCCAGAGGAGTTTTCGGGGCAGGAAAAGTCTCAGCCAATGAACTCCGGCACGACCAATCGGGGAATCACGCCCTGTTCGAAACCCCGCCGCAGCAGCAGCCGGACCGCTTCGCGCCCGCGAACACCGAAGTCCAGAGTCCAGTCGTTGACGTACATGCCCACAAAGCGGTCCGTTTTGGCGGCATCCAGGTCACGGCCGTATTTCATGGCGTGCCGCAGAGCAGCCTCGCGGTGGTCCAGACCGTACTGGATGCTGCGTTTGAGCAGTGCAGTGACTTCCAGCATCGCCTGCTGACCGAGATCCCGCCGGATGGCGTTGCCGCCCAGTGGCAGCGGCAGACCGCCGGTTTCGTCATACCACCACTTGCCGAGATCCACCACCAGATCCAGCCCCTGATTGGCATAGGTCAACTGACCCTCGTGAATAATCAGCCCCGCATCGTACTGGCCTCGTTCGACAAGGTTCAGAATCTCATCGAAGGGCTGCACTTCGTATTCGAAGGTGTCGCCGAGCAGCAGTTTGAGGGACAGGAAGGCGCTGGTGAGAGTGCCGGGGACGGCGATCTTTCGGCCTTTCAGGTCGGCGATGCTGAGCCGACCGCGGGAAACCACCATCGGACCGTAGTTGTCGCCCATGCTGGCCCCGCAGGCACACAGGGCGTATTGCTCTTCGATGAACGCGTAGCCGTGGATGCTGACCGCCGTCAGTTCCAGTTCCCCGCGGAATGCACGGCGGTTGAGCGTTTCGATGTCCTGCAGTTCGTGCACGAACTTATAGCGACTGGTGTCGAAAGCATCGTTTGCCAATGCATGAAACATAAAGGCATCATCCGGGTCCGGGCTGTGCCCAACGCGGATCAGAACCTGTTCGTCGGTCATGGAAGTTTTTTTCGGGGGGGCAGTTGTGGTGGTCACGGGCGTTTTCCCTGAGCAACGGTATTCTGATCAGATTGGGAGGCAAATTCGAGTCTGCTGTCCGGATTCTTCTGCAAACCGCAGCGGTCCGGGGGAATTAACCTCAGCAGCCTGAATGTCTCAGCCATCCCAGCCGTCTTCAGAACCGGCGGGCTCGCCATGTTCCGTCAGCTGCCCGGCTGTTGCTGTCAGGTGTTGTTCAAGCAGGGTGATGCGGTCGCGAGCATGGTCGGACCATGGCCCGCGCCGTTCGTGCTGCAGGTACTGCCGCCAGCAGGCGATCGCTTCGCGGGGGCGGTTGAGTCGATCGAGGAGCTGAGCGTAGTGCAGGAGGGCATCGGGGTTGGCCGGGTGAATGGCGAGCGCCGTGGAGAAGGACGTCTCGGCGGCCTCCGCATCGTCCAGTTCTCCCTGCAGGCAGCCCAGCTGCGTCCAGGCTTCGATGAAATCCGGGGCGGATTCGAGGGCGGAATGGTAGCGTTCGATGGCCGCTTCGGGACGGCCGCGGCGGTAGAGGGCATCAGCCAGATGAAAATTGACGTCGGCCGGGTCCGGGAACTGCCCGGACTGTTCAGCCACGCTGGCTTGCCCGCGGAGCAGCGCGGCCTGCTCTGTGCCCAGCAGCGACAGGGAATTGCGAAAGGCGTTGATCGCCGCATCAAACTCCGACTCCTCCGTCAGCCGACATCCCTCCTGAAACCACTCGTCCGCATTCCAGTCCACCATGCGGCGTTCGGAGCCGGAGGTGGCTGCTGCGGTCCCCGGGACGGCGGTGTGGCCGGCGGGTGTGCGAGCAGCGGTGGCGAAGGGCAGCAGATGCGGAGTGGTGTCTGAGGAGCTTTCGCTGGTGCCGGCTGCGGTCCCTTCCACCGCCGCTGGATCCGCAGTCACGGCGATTCGTGGGCGGTCGTGGCTTTCAAAATCGAGCAGTCGCTGGCCGGTTCGCGGAATCAGCACTCCACGGTCGTCCCGGACCAGAATACGTTCGTCCCGCACGAGCAGATTGAGTTGTGCCAGTGATCGGTCGGAGGCACCCAGGGACTGGGAGAGCTTCAGCAGGCTGGATTCCAGAGTCTTTGGGGAGACGCCTTCGTCAAGCAGTCTGCCAGCCTCCGCGCGCCGGCCACTTCGCGGTAGTCGAAGTAAGGCAGCCGGCAGACTCGACGCACCGGCCGAATCAAACCCTGACGCTCCCAGCGGCGAATGAGTCGTACGGGGACGTTGAGCAGTCGGCTGAGCATGGCGGGGGTGCAGGCGCGGCGAATATCGTCGCGGCGTTCTTCCAGTCCCAGCATCTGCAGCCAGTCGGATTCAGCGACGATGCGGAGCGACCGACCTTCGGCGATCAGTCGCAGGGCCTGTTCGAGCTTTTGTGAGGCGCGGCCGTCGTCTTCCAGAGCCCAGCCTTCTTCACCGACAACCAGCAGCGTCACGTGGCTGGTGATCGCCGGCGCAGCCCGGCCACCGTGCTCTGCCACTGCATCCATGGCCTCGCGGTGAGTCATCGACGCCAGAGTGCCGGTGAACACCACGGTTTCCCCGCTGAGCACCAGCGGGGCAGTGGACGAAAAGCCGTTCTCCATGCACGTTTTGCCCGAATTGTTCCGTTTTCATGTCCCAAGCAATGGAATTCCGGATGCCTGTCCGAACGAAGATACCGTCAAAAAATCAAGCTGGGTAGCATGCTGGCCTCCGATGTTTGAAGAAGTCGGGTTTCGTCAGAATTCCAGTTCAGCCCTTGCTGGTAAACTCAAAATCCTGTGAAATCCGCGCAAGAATCGTGGGTTTCTCTTGAAAACTGTCAAATCGCTGTTCTCAACTCCTCTGTTTCCCGGAACTCCACCATGTCCTCTCTGCAGTCGTCCGACCCTGCCATCTGGAATGCCATCGTCAGCGAACGTCGTCGTCAGGTAGACGGTCTGGAACTGATTGCCTCCGAAAACTACACCAGCGCCGCCGTGATGGAAGCCGCCGGCACAGTGCTCACCAACAAATACGCTGAAGGCTACCCCGGTAAACGTTACTACGGCGGCTGCGAAAATGTGGACGTGGTGGAAACCATCGCCCGGGACCGCGCTCGCCAGCTGTTCGGCGCAGAACACGCCAACGTGCAGCCCCACGCTGGTTCCCAGGCCAACATGGCCGTCTACCTCTCAGTGCTCAACCCCGGCGACACCATTCTCGCCATGGACCTGGCACACGGCGGTCACCTGACCCACGGCATGCACCTCAACTTCAGCGGCAAGCTCTACCGCACTGTCCACTACGGTGTCACTCGCACCGATCATCGCATCGACTTCGATCAGGTCGCGGCACTCGCAGCTGAACACAAGCC
This sequence comes from Planctomycetota bacterium, assembly GCA_041161565.1. Taxonomy (GTDB): domain Bacteria; phylum Planctomycetota; class Planctomycetia; order Planctomycetales; family Planctomycetaceae; genus SXXK01. The sequence goes on from JBEAUF010000120.1 coordinate 14,211, forward strand.
CCGCATGATCGTGGCCGGCGCCAGCGCCTATCCCCGGGAAATTGATCATGCCCGATTCGCCGAAATCGCCCGTTCCGTGGGCGCACTGCTGATGGTCGATATGGCCCACTACTCCGGTCTCGTTGCCGCCGGGATCCACAACAGCCCGGTTCCGGTTGCCGACTTCGTCACCTCCACCTCCCACAAAACACTCCGCGGACCCCGGTCCGGCTTCATCCTCTGCCGCAGCGAACACGCGGCCGCCGTGGATCGCGCCGTCTTCCCCGGAATTCAGGGTGGACCGCTCATGCATATCGTCGCTGCCAAGGCTGTCTGCTTCCAGGAAGCCCTGCAGCCTTCCTTCAAAGACTATGCCCAGCAAATCGTCGACAATGCCCGCACGCTCGCCGAAGAACTCCTCACCGGCGGACTGCGGCTGGTTTCCGGAGGCACCGATAACCATCTGATGATGTGTGACGTCACCGCTGTGGGACTCTCCGGGAAAATCGCCGAGCACGCGCTCGATCACGCCGGAATCACCGTCAACAAAAACATGATTCCCTGGGATACCCGGAAACCCATGGATCCCAGCGGTATTCGCATCGGCACCGCTGCGCTCACCACTCGCGGCATGAAACAGCCCGAAATGAAGCAGGTGGCCGCCTGGATCCTCAAAGCACTCAAACACCACGACAGCCCGGAATCGCTCGCAGCCATCCGCCGCGAAATTGCCGAATTCGCCCAGCAGTTCCCCGTGCCCGGAATCAGCTGAAGGCAAATCGCCGCTTCGCTGCCAACCCTACAGCAGCGAAGCGGCACCGTTGTCCGGCGCAGACCGGTAAGGCCCGTCGTTCAATCGCCTCACTCTGCCCCGCGGTCCGATTTGATAGCAGATCCCCCGCCAATCAATCCGCCGCATACGAGCCGCCCCCAGCAGCGCCGCGCCGTAAACCACGATCGTCGCCGGAATCATCGGTAACTGCATCACCGACAGCCCCGGAATCGGTCGCTCCTTCGTCGCCGCCGCATGCAGACACTGCTCCAGATACAACAGCGGCGCCGTGGTCACTACCATCAATCCCAGCAGCAGGCCCCACAACATCCACGCTGCCCACGCCGCGCCCTGCTGAACCGCAAACGAACTCACCAGCCCCGTCAGAATACAGGACAACACCAGACCCAGACACGTCAGCATCACCCGCCGCCAGGCCGGGTGGTACATCCGCACGCTGAAAATCTGCCGCCGCATGAAACGATAACACGCCCCCAGCGAAATCGTCTCCGTGTTGACCATGGACAGCCGCGGGATCAGCTTCAGCTTCTGGCCCCGCGCCGCACAACACTCAGCAACGCTCACATCTTCCACAAATGTCTCCGACCACCGCCGCTGCAGCGCCGGGTCCCGCACAAAGTCCGCACGATACGCCAGTGTCCCGCCCCAGGGGATGTTGAGCGAATACATTTGCGCGGATGCGGCAGCACCCCAGATGCGACGAATTACCGAACCACAGTTGGTTCGCTCCGGCAAAAACCATCGCAGCCCGCCCGACATTACCACCTGCGGATCGTCAAATGGCCGCACCAGCTCTCGCAGCCACCACACCGGCACGATCACGTCCGCGTCCACCACAGCTGCAATCTGCACGTCCGGTGGAAGACCACGCACCGCCTGCAGCAGAGCACTCGATTTCAGACTGCACGTCTCCAGCCGCTCCGTCAGTACCTCTGTGTGCATTGAAACCTGCGGGAACTCCGCGGCGGCCTGCCGAACTGCTCCCCACGCCTCATCATCGGCACTGTCCAGCACCAGACGCAGCTGGAAGTCCGGATAATCCTGCCGACACAGACCCCGCAAACACTCAATCAACTGCGGATCCGCACCCCGCAGCGGCAGTAACACCGCTGCCTTCGGCCAACGCCGCGCAGAAACGTCCTGCGCAGGCTCCCGCAAAGGATACCACGAAGCAATTCTCAGGGAATACCAGGCCATCTGTCCCCAGCTGGCCAGTATCACCAGTCCTGTTAGTACAATCGCTGCAGCCAGCACCACTCCACTCCCGCTCCCCGGATCGAGAACCGATACTCCGAGGGACCGCGTTCAGGTCATCAATCTTCGGACCGAATCAGTTTCGGCCAAATTGACCGAAAGCCAGCATGTTTTTCCGGAAGCCCGACAACACACTCAGCGCGAACCCCGCAAAACCCCGGCATTTGGGAGCACCACGCAGGTGGCGGACTGATCCACCAGCCGCTGCAGCTCCTCGGGATTGGCCAGCTGAAACAACCCCAGCTCCTCAGTAATCTCACCCGGAAGATTGCTCAGCAAATACACTCGAACCCTGCGGGAGGCTTCGAGCAGTCGCAGCATGTCCATGCCGTCGGACAGCGGGTGTCGACGCAGCACGATCGCGGCGTCCTGGGGATCGCGGGAACGCCGCACAACTTCCACCGCAGGGCCGGCAGGCAGCGGCAGATCGGCCACAACCGCGATCCGCCCGCCGTCTTCCACCCAGGGGATGACTTTTTCGAGGGCTTCTCCGAGCACGCTCCAGGCGAATGGCGCGGATGCGGAAATGGAAATCAGGGCCAGCTCCGAGCGGCCTTTGGGTTTGGCGGACCAGAATTTTTCGAGGAGTGCCGTGCCGGCGGCATGCACCGAGCCTGCTACCCCGGCGAAGACCGCCGCCGCACCGCTGATTCCGGGCACAAGCTGCACCGAGTACTGGGTGCCGAGCAGCGTGCCGATTTCGTCCACGAGCGCCCGTCGGGCCCCACGCCGCTCGGAACGGTACTGATCAAATCCCGCAAAGCCGGTCCGCTGCACAGTTTCTGCGTCGGACAATCCCGGAAACCCGGCCGACATGCCGCCCCGGATGCCAAAGACACTGTCAAACCGCATCGAACCGACGGTGATCAGCACATCCGCTTCCGCGGCCTCACGATTGAGATAGATCCGTTCACCCGCCTCGGTGCTCGCCACGTAACTCACCTGAGTCCGGTCGGCTGGATCGTGGAGTATCGCGGGGATTTTTCGGAGCGATTCCGGCCAGCTGCCGCGGAGCGATTCCCAGGCCTGACCGGCCGGGTCGGCAGGCAGGACGAAGAATGGTGACGTGCCTTCGTCGGGGACTTCGCCGAGCACTTCGAGGATGGCGGTGAGCAGTTCCGGGAGTTCTGCGGTTTCAGCATCCGGTACAATCGCCACTCGATCGCCAGGAATCACGCACTCGCGAAATGGAGGAAAGTCAAGGGAATTCCGCAGGGCTTCGCGGCAGAGCTCGCGCGGGGAGGCAGCAGCAGGAGCGACGCTGATGGGCTGAAGTGCGGCAGGGTGATGCACGGTGCAGCTGATGGAACCGCTGGTCAGAGTAATCGCGGGGGTGGAGTTCATGTGTAGGAGCTTTCGAACTTGAGTGGTCGGTTCATGAGTTCCAGCGTGGCTTCGCGCGGTGAACGGCCTGCGAACAGCACGTGGTACACCTGATCCGCTATCGGCATCTCAATTCCTCGCTGCCGCGCCAGTTGATGCACGCTGCGGGCAGTGGAAACGCCTTCGGCCACCGCGGCCATCGACCGTTCGATTGCCTCCAGCCGTTCGCCACGTCCCAGCTGCTCACCGACGTACCGGTTGCGGCTGTGACGGCTGTTACAGGTGGTGATCAGATCGCCCAGTCCGGCCAGTCCGAAAAACGTGGCCGGGAGAACTCCGAGCGCCTTGCCGAAGCGGACCATTTCGCTCAATCCGCGAGTAATCAGGGCGGCTTTGGCGTTGTCGCCCAGTTCCAGCCCGTCGCAGATGCCGGCAGCGATGGCGATGACGTTTTTGAGCGCTGCGGCGAGTTCGACGCCGGCCAGATCGGTGTTGGCGTAAATCCGCAGGAATTCCGTGGACATCAGGGCCTGAATCTGTTCCGCGGCGCCGGGGTCGGTGGAGGCCGCTACGATGCTGGCGGGCTTCCGCCGCACAATTTCCTCGGCATGACAGGGGCCGCCCAGAGCAGCAATGCGGCGGCCGGGGAGCATGGCGGCGAGGATTTCTGTGGGACGCAACAGCGAATCGTTCTCAATACTCTTGATGGTGCTCACATGCAGCGACTGCGGAGGAATTGCAGGACCCAGCTGCTGCAGGGCGTCCCGCAGGCCACGCATCGGCATGCACCAGAAAACCACGTCTGCGGATTCGAGCGCCGCCGGGGCGGATGCGGTGACCAGAATGGATTGCGGGAGCCGGGCGCCGGGGAGCAGACGAGTGTTTTCCCGGGTTTCCGCGAGCTGTCGGACGTAGTCCGGATTACGGCCCCAAAGTCGCACCTGACAGTCGGGGTGCTGGGCCAGGATCCACGCGGAGGCCGTGCCCATGGCTCCCGCTCCCAGTACTGTTGTGATCGTCATCCATTGCTCCTGAAGTCGCAGTCTGCTGGCTGCCCGGGCGGCATCATAGCAGGGGTTCGCGTAAAATTTCTTCGGAACGGCGGGCAGGCTGGAAATTCCGGGGGGCAACGACGGATAATCTGGTCGGTTCCCTTCAGCCTTCCCAATCTCGGCCGCGGCGGCTCCAAGGCAGCGCAGTTTGCATGACCTCCCCACCAGCCATTCTCGTCACCGGCGGCGCCGGATTCCTCGGCGCACACCTCTGCCGCGCCCTGCTCAGTGATCCCCGCTACCAGCACCTCGCGATCGTCGTCCTCGATGACCTCTCCGGTGGCTTCCAGGCCAATCTGCCAGTCCACACAAGACTCCACTTTGTCCCCGGAAGCATCACCGACACCACACTCGTCGAACGACTCTTCTGCGAACACCGCTTCGAATTCGTCTTCCACCTCGCAGCCTACGCCGCAGAAGGACTCAGCCACTTCATCCGCGGCTTCAACTACACCAATAATCTCCTCGGCAGCGTTCAGCTGATCAACGCGGCCGTGCGACATCACGCGCGCCACTTCGTGTTTACCAGCTCCATCGCCGTCTACGGCGCAGGGCAGACACCAATGCACGAATCCATGCAGCCGCTCCCCGAAGATCCCTACGGCATCGCCAAATACGCCGTGGAACTCGATCTGCACGCCGCACACCGACAGTTCGGACTCAACTTCACCATCTTCCGCCCGCACAACGTCTACGGCGAATTCCAGAACATCGGTGATCGCTACCGCAATGTCGTCGGCATCTTTATGAATCGTATCCTGCAGCAGCAGCCCCTGCCGATCTTTGGCGACGGGCACCAGAAACGCGCGTTCTCATACGTCAGCGACCTGATGCCCCCACTGCTCGCCGCTCCGTTCACCCCCGCGGCCTGCAACCAGGTGTTCAACATCGGCGCCGCTGTCCCCATCAGCATCCGCGAACTTGCCGACGCCATCGGCCACCAATTCCAAATCACGCCCCGCCTCGAATTTCTCCCGCCCCGAAACGAAGTCCAGAACGCATGGGCCGATCACCAGCGATCAAGGGATGTCTTCGGAACGCAGGTCGAAACACCACTCGCCGAAGGCCTGCAACGCATGGCCAACTGGGTCAGACAACACGGCGCACGCACCAGCCGCGAATTTCAGAATATCGAAATCCTTCGCGGACTGCCGGATGCCTGGAAAACCGGGAAGTGAACAGACGCCACGAAAACGCACACCGAGAAAATCTCGCAGCAGCCCCCGGCTGCATTCCCTGAGCGGACGGGCGGAAGCCCGACGCTGCGCGAGTGAGGTGAGGGTGGAAAGTAGAGAGTAGAGGAGCACGCGGAGGCAAGAACGGATGAGCGGACGGGCGGAAGCCCCCGGTGACGCCATCGCACCCTGGTGCGCACCCCTGCCCGCGGCGTCAACTACGCGTTGCGGGAGTCGTTACCCGCAGGCTGCCGCCAGGCGGCTCAGCGCGCGTTCTCACTTCTCACTTCAACGATCTCTTCTCTTCTCCTCTCCACTTTCTACGCTCTCCTCTCTCGCGCAGCGTCCTGAGGCTTAGTGCGTTGTTGTGTAGCCGACAACCTGAGCGGACGGGCGGAAGCCCCCGGTTGCGATTTCGCACCCTGGTGCGCGTGCGTTCCAGCGGCGTCAGCGGCGCGTAGCCAGGGCTCTTTACCCGCGGGCTGCCGCCCTGCGGCTCAAGCGTTTCCGCCCTGCGGCTCAGTGCGTTTGCGCTCAGCGGCGCAACGTCTGCTTCATCCTGCATTCGCGCCGCGGATCAGCATTTCTTTACGAGCCGTTGCTGCCCGGGCCCGGTGGTTCCGGCTTTGCGCGTTCGATGAGATAGAAAGCGCTGTCGGCGCGGAGGTTTGCGGCGAGCAGTCGATCGACGGCACGGCCGCGGATGATGGGACTTTCGCGGACGATGCGGAAACCAATTCGTTCAATCAGGGCGCGGA
>JBEAUF010000131.1:0-29410 GCA_041161565.1 Planctomycetota bacterium
TCCATGAAAATCCTCCTTTTCAAATAACGCGTCTGCTGGTGCGAACCACATGAGCAGTCGTCGCAGGATGTCCTTGTTTCTAAGCGACTCCGGCAGACCCTGCCGATAGTCTTCCGCGTGCGAGTTTTCCGTTGCATGCCGATCCATGGCCAGATTCCTTTCGGACTGAGTGTCTCAGTACGTTTTGGGGGGAATCTGGCCTATTTGATTTCCGTGGTTTTCAAAAGCCCACTGTTTTGACTTTCCGAAATGCTGCACAGCGTTGACTTTACCCGCGGGCTGCCGCCCTGCGGCTCATGTGTGGCGGAAGGCTCCGGTTGCGATTCGGCACCCTGGTGCTCATCCCGGCCCGCGGCGTTAGCAGCGCGTTGGCAGGGCACTTTACCCGCGGGCTGCCGCCCTGCGGCTCATGTGTGGCGGAAGGCTTCGGTTGTGATTCGGTACCGTGGTGCCCATCCCGTCGCGCGGCGTTAGCAGCGCGTTGCCGGGGCACTTTACCCGCGGGCTGCCGCCCTGCGGCGTTGGCTTTCTGGTAATCACCGCAAAACGCGGGACAGCCGTGCGCGTGTACCAATCCCGGGTGACGGTGCGTTGCCGCGTGGCCAGCGTGGGACGAGGATCGGATCGTACCGGCGCTCAACCGGCCGATTGGCATCGGCTGCACGCCTTTTATGATCGAAACCAGGCGTGTGAACGGAAACCGGGGCCGCCAAAACATCTGAAGCAGCAGTGTATCAACGCGACTGGGCGTGAGGCTGGAGACGCGTACGCCCGAGAGGCGAAAGGGGGTAGTTTGGGGGATATTTGCGGATTTTTTCGATTCTGAGGGCAAATTGCTGGAATCAGCAGGCCGTTCCTGCCGAAGGCGCTTGACACAGGGTGCTCTGCTGGTTTTTCGCTGGATTCGAACATGTTCCGCAACGCGTGGAAATTCACTGGTGAACCGCTGCGACGGAAGTCCTCCGGGCGGTCATTCACCACGGAAACGCTCGAAAGCCGGCTGTATGCCGGAAGCCTCACCGGTCTGCCGTTTCTACTCCCCGCGTCACCACTCGAATCGCTGCCGGAACACCCCGTGCTCGCTGCCTCCGGAGACGCGGCCGACCGCCGCGATCCCGCGCCGCACAACCCGCTCGAGGTGCGTTACGACTTTCGCGATCACGAGGGAGTTCGCAACGAGATCAGTCGGGAACAGCAGCAAATCGCCGAACAGGTTCTGGAAAGCTGGCAGCAGGTGCTTGGACAGGGCGTCAGTTTTCGGCGGGATACGTCATCGCCACTGGACTCCATCCTGAACATAGGGGTGGGCAGTCTTGATGTGGCTCAGCTGCCAACCCGTTCCGGGGGAGTGCTGGGGCTGGGCGGTGGACAGCTGATTTCTGACGCAGGTACGCATTCCGTCCGCGGACTTGTCTGGCTGGACCATGCTGAAGACTGGAGCGGCGGAGGTGACGTCGGCGGTGGCAGTCCCGATTTTCGCACTGTGATGGCCCACGAAACAGGGCATGCTTTCGGTCTTCCCGACAGCTCGTCCGGATTGATGAACGCTGAATGGGGCGGCGCGATTCCCGCCGCCGAACTCACGGCAGCCATCGAACAGGCGGTGTCTACAGCCAATGAGACGGCATCCTCAGGAACTGCTGCAGCAGGTTCAGCTGAGGTATCAACGGAGTCGGGTGGCTCGGCGACCGCGTCACAATCGGCCCTGCGATCCGCTGGCGGTGTGGCACTGTCACCCCTGCTCGATCCGCAGCTTAAGGCTGCTGAGGTCAAACAGCTGCTGGACCGGGCCTCGGCGGCAACATCCAGTGATGACGCGATCATCGCGGTGGTCGATCGCAACGGTCGAATTCTGGGAGTGCGCGTGGAGGACGGCGTAACCGCTCCGGACGCGCAGACACTGGCATTCATGGTCGATGGTGCCGTTGCCAAGGCGCGGACGGCGGCGATGTTCTCCAGCGGTGATCTGCAGCTGCAGTCCCGCGGACCACTGACCTCCCGCACCATCCGCTTCATCAGCCAGTCCACCGTGACTCAGCGTGAAGTTCAGTCCAATCCGAATTCCCCGGACCCTACCTTCCAGGGGCCTGGGTTTGTGGCGCCGATTGGTGTGGGCGGCCACTTCCCCCCGGGGACTCTGCATACGCCGCCGGTGGACCTGTTTGCGATTGAACACACAAATCGCGACAGCCTGATTCATGCGGGGCCGAATGGGATCCGGGAAGACGGTGCGGGCGACGACCTGCTGCTGAGCTCCCGGTTTGACGCTCAGTACCTGCCCGGTAAATCACTCGCAGTCCCCGAATCGTGGGGCTTCGTTTCCGGACTGGCGCCGACTCAGCAGTCCCGTGGCATTGCGACTCTGCCGGGCGGAATTCCCCTGTTTCGTGATTCGGATACGGATGCCGACACCACCGGCGATACGCTGGTGGGCGGCATTGGCGTGTTCTTCCCGGGCAGCACCGGGACGGCGGACTTTGAGCAGGGGTTTGTGCCGGGTCAGTCAACGCTGGAGCGTTTAAATGCCCCGCGAGTGCTGGAAGCCGAATTCATCGCACTGGCTGCCGCCGGTGGCAGCATTGGGGCTGCGACGTTTCGATCTCCGGTGCCGGAAGCCGTCGTGGGAACGCTTGATGGCGTGGCTCCGGTGGCGGGGCTGGACCTGCCGTTCGGCAATATCACGCTGGTCGGCATTGAACTCGAAATCGTGGGGCCGACACCCGGTATTCAGGGCGTTCGCGACCTGATCAGCTTCAGCCGCACACTCAGCCCCGGAATCGTTAATGGCACTGACCTGCCTGTGACCACAGGCGGGGATCTGCAGCTGGACGGTGCCGCTGTCCCGGATGAATGGCTCGTGGGGCCAAAGAACGGAGTGGGCATTACCGCGGCGGATGTGCAGCAGATCATCGAACGCGGCATTGCGGCCGCTGTGAAAACGCGAGCGGCCATCCGCATACCTGTGGGTAATCGGACGCGCATGACATTCGCCGTCACCGATGTGACAGGGGAAGTGGTCGGGCTGTACCGAATGACGGATGCCACGGTGTTCTCGCTGGACGTGGCTGTCGCCAAGGCACGCAACACGGCCTATTTTGCCAAACCGGCCGATCTGCAGCCCGCGGACCAGGTTGCCGGTGTGGCCCCCGGTACGGCGTTTTCAAACCGCACGTTTCGCTTCCTGGCGGAACCCCGTTTCCCGGCTGGCGTGGACGGTTCCGTGCCCCATTCGTATTCGATTATGAATCCGGTGCGGAATCCGAATCTTGATCCAAACACTGCCGAAAACATCGGTGCTCCGGTAAATGCTGCCGAAATGCACGACACAGTGCTCGGATTTGACGCCTTCAACCCGGGCCGCAACTTCCAGGACGCTTCCACCGATCTGAAAAAGCAGAACGGGATCGTGTTCTTCCCCGGCAGCACGCCGATTTACAAGGGCGGACAGCTGGTGGGTGGGTTTGGAGTGAGCGGTGATGGCGTCGATCAGGATGACGTCGTGACATTCCTCGGAGCTCAGGACTTCCTGCCACACCAGAACGGTCAGGTCTCGGCCGATGAGACAGCCGTCGACGGCGTGCGTCTGCCATTCATCAAGTTCAACCGTGTGCCATTCGGGTGACGCGGCGACGTGGCAGAACACGAGCCGGGGCGTTGGGATCGCGGAAGGGAGCTGGTATGTTGAGCAGGAATCAGCGACTTTGTGCAGCGGTGCTGGCACTTGTTGCCGTGGACCCGATACACGAGGCTCTCGCCGGAGATTCAGCAGGATCCTCCCGCAAGCCAGCCGCCGTGTGTGTGGATGACGAACGCAGAGCTGGATACCCCCACCGCATTGCTGACTGGGCCCGCCCGTTTCCGGACAGTAATTACCGCGGTTACTACGTAGGCGGTGGAGCGGCATTCTTTGGCAGGCCACCGGATCGCCTGCATGGTGAGAATCGACGCGATCACGAAGGAACCTTCGGCGTGGACTACATGCCATGGTACTCCCGCGTCCGCCTGCACTGGTTTCACGGCCGCAATTACCAGGGCGGGGAAGGGCAGTACGAACCGGACGAGAAAAACAATCCCTTCTCAATCCACAAACGCAAACTCGTTCGAGTTCAGCAGCACAAGGCCCATTGAGGCCAGTGCCTGCAGACGTGGGGACACCGGCTCCTCAGGCGACGGGGCCGCTGAAGGCAGGGCGTAACGCATGCAGAGTGTCTGCCAGAGCGCTCGCAGCTCTGATTCACTGAGCGCGCGATCCAGCACCAGCAGAAATGCCAGCTGTCCATTCCAGTATTCGCCGTCAATGTTGCCCTGCTGTCCGATTACCCAGGGCGTATCCAGACGCCGCGGTGGCAGTCGGCCGCCTCCACGCACCGCCAGCCGCTGCTGCTGATACACGGCCGCACCCTCCGGCCCATTCACCGCGGTAATCAGAAACGGTCGCTCACGCTGCTGCACCTGACCAACGCCGGACAGCGCGTCGCTGAACCTCAGCGCGTCCTCTCCGGTCATGCCCACAAACAGCGAAGATCCGGAATTCCCATCGCGGCCGCTCCAGTTCGACAGCAGCTCCCGATGCCCGGGCCTCCCTGTGTCGCTGGCCACCGCCACGATCGTGCATTCGTCATGGTCCAGCAGATTGCCGGTGAGCTGCAGAAAACGGCGTTCACCGCTGAACCAGATGGCCGGCTGATCGTTCACTCCGCCCGCCTGTAATTCGGGTCGGCGAGTGTAGTCGTCCTGAAATGCGTGGTGCCCGTGACGGCTCTGATCTTCCCAGCGCACCACCTGTCCGGCCGCATCAATCTGCAGGCCGACCGCTGCATCCAGAAACAGCACACAGTCTGCTGGCAGCGGCCCTGACACCGGACTGCCCCGACTCGCAATGCGTTCAAGCACCGGCTGGAGGGCGGAAGTGGAGCCACCCGCCATTGGAGCGTCCTCGACCGGTTCTCGAAACCGTTGTTCCTGTGCCCCCAGAAACGCAGTGGCCAGCCGCAATTCCTCCGCTGTGGGCTGGCGGTTCAGCGTTTTCAGCCAGAGCTGCTGCACCTGAGCCTCGGGGTTGTCGCCGACGGACTTCAGCACGGCCGCCCCAAGTGCCGCTGCGCGACCGTGGGCAAATTCGTTGTTGAGCAGGGCGAGTGCCTGGGGAGCGACGATGGATACGTCCCGTCGACCACAGGGCAGGGTCGAGTCACAGACGTCGAAGGTGGTCATCAGCGGGGGAAGCAGACTCCGCTGCGTGTACTGGTACAAGCTGCGTCGCCGCTGCTCTTCCGCCGGCGACGCGTTCCATGCCGCATCCCGACGCGACAGGCCCTCCAATGCCTCCCGACTGACTGTCGGCACAAAACCCGGCCCACCGGCACGCAGATCAAGCTCCCCGGAGGCGCTCAGCAGCGCATCACGCAGCGATTCAGCGTCCAGCCGGCGGCGAAAGGCTTTCCAGAGCAGATGGTTGGCCGAGTCACGCTGCATGTATTTGTGTTCAAGCGGATGCACGGACGACTGCTTCCATGCGGCTGAGGTCAGCAGCAGACGATGCATGTGTCGGAAACTGCCCCCGCTGCGGAGAAATTCGCTCGCCAGCCAGTCCAGCAGCTGCGGATGACTGGGCTGGCCACCCGTGAAACCAAAATTATCAACGCTCCGCAGCAGGCCTTCGCCGAAGTGGTGCTGCCACAGCCGATTCACCAGCACGCGCGCGGCCAGCGGACTGGCCGGCCCGGTAATCCACTCGGCCAGCTGCAGCCGCAAACCCGTACTGCGCGAACCGGTCCGCAGCGTGAAGTCAGGACTTGCAGCTGATAAACAGCTGAGCCCGCCAGGAGACACCGCCTGCAGTGGTCGCTGACGGTCGCCGTTTTTGAGCACTCGCAGGGGTTCCGGGGTGGTGGTGATATCGGTCCAGCCGAGCACGTCCGCGATGCCCAGTTCCGCCGCACTGGGGCCGCCCAGCAGCTTGCCGTCCCGGGCGGCCAGCGGCCCAGGAGCAAAGGCTGAGGCCAGACGGTAGTAGTCGACCTGGGGAATCGGATCGAATTTGTGGTCATGGCAGCGAGCACACTTGACGGTGAGTCCGAGGAAGGCGGTGGAGGTCACGTGCACCAGATCCTCCAGCCGCTCCCACTGATAGTCGGCCGGATCATTCGGCTCGTCGTTCCAGGTGCCCAGTCTCAGAAAACCAGTCGCAATCACCGACTGCTCGGTGCGGTCCGGAAGCTCATCACCGGCCAGCTGGTGTTTCACGAAGTCGGCCCACGGCAGGTCGTCGTTGAGAGCCTTGACGACCCAGTCGCGGTACTTCCAGGCAAATGGTTTGGGCTGATCCCGCTCGTAGCCGCTGGTGTCGGCGTAGCGGACGATGTCCAGCCAGTGTCGCGCCCAGCGTTCGCCGTACTGGGGTGACTGGAGCAGTTTGTCCACAGCGGCTGCGTACTCCCGCGGATCACGAAGCGTCTCGGGGTCAATACCGGCCGCCGGACCTGCCTGTGGCGGAAGACCGGTGAGGTCCCACGAGAGTCGCCGCAGAAGCACTTCCGGGGCGGCCTCGGGCGCGGGTGTCAGGTTGTGCTCCTCGAGTGACTGCTGGAGAAATGCGTCAACGGGATGCACCGTGGTGCCAGGGTCGGAGGGCGCGGGAGGCTGCACCGGCTGCAGTGGCTGGAAGGCCCACCAGTCGCGTCCGCCGCGATGTTCAGTGGTGCGTTCGAAGAGATCCAGCCGGCGATTTTCGGGGAAGGCGGCACCGGCGTTGATCCATGCCTCCAGCACCTCAACTTCGGCGGCGCTAAGGGCTCGGGAATGACCATTGGAAGCCGGTGGCATTTCGCCGGCGCGGACTCGTTCCAGCAGCAGGCTGGAGGCGGCATTGCCGGGCTTTATGGCCGGGCCACTGTCACCGCCTTTGCTGAGGCCTGCGTGGGTGTCGAGTGCCAGTCCGCCGGAGGGATCGGCGGACTGGTGGCATTCGATGCAGCGTCTGAGCAGCAGCGGGGCGACCTGCTGCTCAAAGTTGTCTGGGGGAGAACAGAGTGTCAGCAGCGATGCAAGCAAAATCCGGATGGAAAAAATGGCGGACGTCATTTGGGATTTTCTCCACGGATTTCTTCGCGGCCGCAGCTTCGGGGCAAACAGGGAGGACCAGCATCCTCCGCGCACCGCCTTACTTTTTTCTTGTTTTGGTTTTGTTTTTGGGTTCAGGCTGAGGCTGAGGCTGGGGCTGGGGCTCGTTTTCGAAAGGCTGATTCCCATAGGCGAAGCGGGGTGTGGGCTGATCGTCGCCCACTTCCACACGCAGGCGTTCCAGTTCCTGCTTCAGGTCAGCGACGATCTGGCTGTAGCTCGGATCCTTGTAGAAGTCCTGCGTTTCGAGCGGATCGACCTGACGATCGAGCAGTTCCCAGTCGTCAACATCGGGTTTGTAGTAGTGCACGAGCTTATAGCGATCGGTGATCACGCCCACGTGCGGGCGAACGCGGTGGGGCACGGGGTATTCGTAGTAGTGGTAGTAAAGGCTTTTCCGCCAGTCGTCAGGAGCAGGGCCCTTCAGCAGCGGCAGAATGCTGCGTCCCTGCATGTCGGCTGGCGCCTCGACTCCGGCGATGTCCAGAAATGTCTGGGCAAAGTCCACGAGGGAAACGATTTCTCTGCGCACGGCACCTGCCTCGGCCACTTTGGGCCAGCGCACCATGAGGGGCGTTCGCAGCGACTCTTCGAAAATCCAGCGTTTGTCGAACCAGCCGTGCTCGCCCAGAAAGAACCCCTGGTCGCTGGAAAAGACCACGACCGTGTTATCCGTCTCGCCGGCTTCATCCAGTGCCTGCAGCATGCGGCCTACGCTTTCATCCACCGCCTTGACACAGGCGAGGTAGTCGTGCATGTAGCGGTTGTAGCGCCAGCGAACAAGGTCCCGGCCTTCCGGTTTGGCAGCCAGAAATTCGGCGTTGCGAGGCTCATAGTAGGCATTCCATTCCGCCAGCTGTTCGGGTGTCATGTTGGGGGCCGGACGCAGCTTGGCATCCAGCTCGGTGAACGTGCGATCAAGACCCATGTCGTGGTCAGACACGGCTCGACTGCGGCCCGCAAAGTCATCAAACAGGGTCGGCGGTTCCGGGTATTTGCGGTCTTTGTCCCAGCCCAGATGGCGGAGCGGCGGAGCCCATTCGCGGTGCGGCGCCTTGTGCTGACTCATCAGCAGAAACGGTTTGGAACGATCCCGATTTTTGAGCCATTCCACGGAGAGGTCGGTCACAATGTCCGTGACGTAGCCCGGCTGATTGACTTTTTCGCCGTTGCGAATCATGGGCGGATTGTAATACAGGCCCTGACCTGGAAGGATGTGCCAGAAATCGAAGCCCACCGGGTCTGACACCAGATGCCATTTGCCCACGATGCCCGTTTGATAACCGGACTGCTGCAGCAGCCTGACGAAGGTCTGCTGTGAAGAATCGAATTTGCTGTTGCTGTTGTTGTAGAAACCGTTGCGGTGTGAGTATTTGCCGGTGAGGATGGTGGCGCGGCTGGGACCGCAGATGGAATTGGTGACCAGGCAGCGGTCGAATCGCACGCCCTCTGCCGCCAGGCGATCCATGTTGGGTGTCTGCAGCAGCTGACGGCTCTCACCATAGGCACTGATCGCCTGGCAGGTCAGGTCGTCGCAGAAAATAAACAGAATATTGGGGCGTCGGGCTTCCTGGGCGTGCAGCTGCCGGAAACCGGCCGGAGAGAGCACGGCCAGGGCTGCAAGGAAGCCTGACAGAAGGATCAGCGGACGCATGATTGCTCCTGATAAGAAAATGGATCCGCAGAACATGCGGAGCAGGTGGGGCGGTTTGGGGGTGACGGAACACCAAATCAGCAGAGCTCAGTTCCGGCAGACGGTTTCGTCAAGATTGAGCACCAGATTGCAGAGCATGGTCCATGCGGCAAGTTCCTGTGGTGCCAGGGACTCATCGGGTTTCGATTCGCCATTGCGGATCAGCAGCCGTGCGTCTTCGGAGTGCCCCTGATAGTGTTCGCGCTGCCGCTCAAGCGCCTGTTGCAGGAGCGGCAATTCGGCATCGGCAGGGACGCGGGCGAGGACGATGCGGTAGAGCAGCTGCAGACGCTGGTTGTCGGTGGCACCGCCTGTCAGCAGGATACGCTGTGCAAGGGCCCGGGCGGCTTCAAAATGCTGCACGTCGTTCATCAGCTGCAGGGCCTGCAGCGGTGTGTTGCTGCGTTCCCGCCGCGTACAGAACTGTTCCCGGTTGGGGCCATCGAAATTGGTCATGAACGGCGGGGGCGCCGTACGCTTGATAAAGGTATAAACGCTGCGGCGGTAAAGTGCTGAGCCGTGGTCCTGCAGATAGAAACGGGTGTTGCTGTTTTCATAGCCCACAGGTTCCCAGATATCCGGTGGCTGATACGGACGCACGCCCCGACCACCCATGGTCAGGTCCATCAGTCCGCTGACGAACAGCGCGTTGTCCCGCAGCTGTTCTGCATCGAGGCGGAACCGTGGACCGCGAGCCAGCAGCCGATTGGCAGGGTCGACCTGCAGCAGCTGTTCGGTGGCTGCGGAGTCCTGGCGGAACGTCGCGGATGTCAGCAGCAGACGATAGAGGGCTCGAACGTCCCAGCCGCTGCGGCGGAATTCAAGCGCCAGCCAGTCGAGCAGTTCCGGATGTGAGGGCAGGTCGCCGCGAGTGCCAAAGTCGTCGCTGGTGGCGACCAGCCCCGTACCAAAGACCTGCTGCCAGATGCGATTGACCGTGACTCGCGCCGTCAGCGGATTTTCTTCGGACACCAGCCAGCGGGCGAGGTCCAGCCGGGTGGGACGGCGGCCGGTGAGCGGTGCGCCGGAGTCTTCACGGAGTCCCGGGAACACAGCAGGCACTGCCGGTTCCACGGCCTCCCCGGGCCGATCGTACTGACCGCGAAGCATCACATGGGCCTGACGTGGCTGCGGCAGGTCGGCGAATGTGAAGGTTCCTGGGAGTTCATCCTGGAGGATTTCGCGGAGTTTCCAGGCGGCATCGGTGTCCGCGCGAGCTGCTGCGGCGGGAGATTCGGCGGAACGCTGCACGTGCGTCATCCAGTACAGCTGGAGTCGCTTGAGCAGCGCAGCATCGGCGTCGGGCCGGGGACCGCCTGTCAGCAGTCCCTGCAGATCGCCGGGGATGGTTCCCGGATTGGTGCCTTTGCTGCTTGTCCACCATGCGTTGAAGGATGTGAGCGGGTCCTGTGAAGGGGCCAGCATGCCCTGAATTCGCACGTCGTCGATCCAGACGCGGCCACCTTCGAGTGCCAGTTTCAGGCTGCGGATACGGTCGCCGGGTTTGGATGCGGGGTGTGCGAGCGAAACAGTCAGCTGGGTCCATTCCCCCGGAGTGGGCACGGGGCCCTGACGCTCACCGCCTTCAGTGGAACCTTCGGGGCTCCACACAAGCTTCCGACCGCGGGTGGCTTCGATGTGCAGGGAGAACGATTGCGGAGGCTGGAAGGGGTCTGCGCGAATCCACAGCGAGAGCTGGGCCTCGGCGGGTACCACCACAGGAATCAGCGGCAGTTCGAGGGTCAGGTCGTAGGGACCACCGAACGCCAGCTCGAGCGCTCGGCTGCCGGATTTCGCTCCAAATTCCGGTCGCACCCAGACGGCTTTGTCGCGGGAGGTGTTGCGGGAGCGGTGTCCGAGCGGGAAGAGTTCGTCGAAGATCACATCGCTGACAGGCCGCGTGGCAGCGTCGTTGGGTGGTTCGGCGGGGGTGAAGGCCGCCAGCGTCTGCGTGAGGGTGGAGGTAGTTTCGGTGGCCGCTTTGGTGGCTGCGTCCAGAGCCTGCTGCTGGGCCGTTGTGGGCACGAGCGTGAACGGGTTGGTGTTGCGAATGTTGCCGTCCATGCCGGGGTCGGCCGCGGAATAGAAGAAGGAGTACATGGAATAGAAGTCACGCGTGGTGATGGGGTCGTACTTGTGATCGTGACACACCGCGCAGCCTGCGGTGAGCCCCATCCACGTCTGCATGGTGGTGCTGGTGCGATCCACCGCATACCGATACAGCCATTCCTCATTGATCGCGCCGCCCTCGCTGGTGGTCACATTGCAGCGGTTGAAACCCGTGGCGACACGCTGTTCGAGCGTGGGGTTGGGGAGCAGATCACCGGCCAGCTGCCAGATCGTGAACTGATCGAAGGGCAGGTTGCGGTTGAAGGCGTCGATCACCCAGTCGCGGTAGGCCCACATTTCGCGTTCGTTGTCGAGATGCAGTCCGTGGGTGTCGGCGTAGCGGGCGGCATCGAGCCAGTAGCGGGCCTGTTCTTCACCGTAGCGGGGAGACTGCAGGAAACGCTCCAGCATTTGTTCCCAGGCATTCGGGGAAGTATCGGCGAGGAAGCGTTCGACTTCCGCGACGGCGGGCGGCAGCCCGGTGAGGGTCAGCGAGACGCGGCGAATGATGGTCTCACGATCGGCTTCCCGCTGTGGCTGCAGGCCGGACTGTTCCAGACGCTGCAGGACAAAGGCGTCGATGGGATTGCGGACCCAGGCGGCGTTGCGGACGGCGGGAACGCTGGACTGTACCGGTGATTCGAAAGCCCAGTGCTGCTGGTAGGGGGCGCCCTCGGCGATCCAGCGGCGAAGGATTTCCTGCTGGGCCGGCGCGATGGAAGTTTTGGTTTCCGGAGGAGGCATCACGATTTCCGGATCGGAACTGGTGATTCTGCGGAGCAGTTCGCTGGTTTCCGGATGGCCGGGCCGAATGGCAGCCCGGCCGTCCTGTTCGGCGATCGCTCCTTCGCGGGTATCGAGCCGCAGACCGGCTTCGCGCGTTTTCTGGTCGAAGCCGTGACACTGGAAGCAGAGTGCCGCGAGGATTGGTCGCACATCGCGGTTGAACTGCAGAGGTTCCTCGGCAAACGCGGGCTGCAGGCCGCTGCTGATGGCGAATATCAGACCGCCGAGCAGCGCTGTGGTGAGCGGGCGTGGGCTGAAGATCATGGCTGTGTTCCTTTCACCAGTCGGTGATGCTGCCGTCTGAACCGAAGCACCGCTGCAGCAGCTCCTGCTGGAATGGGTGCTTCCGGACTTCGTCTTCGTTGATTTCGATGCCCAGCCCCGGACGAGTATTGGGGCGGACGATTCGCCCCTGGCGTTCGACGGTGAAGCCTTCCCGCACCACGTCCTGCCGCCAGGGCACATCTTCGTGGACAGTCTCGCAGATAATATAGGATGGTTGGGAAAAGCCGAATTCGAGTGAAGCGGCGGTGCTGACCGGTCCCTGCGGGTTGTGGGGAGCCAGCGACAGACGCCACGCCTCGGCGAGTGCCGCAATGCGACGAGCTTCGCTCAGACCACCGCAATGCGTGATGTCCAACTGGCACACGGCACAGGCGCGAGCCGCGAAGAGATCGCGGAATGCCGACAAATGGGTGACTCGTTCACCCGTGGCGATTGGTGTGGAAACTGCGGCTGCGATCGCTGCCAGACCGTCCACGCTTTCGGGCCAGCAGGGTTCTTCGAGGAAATACAGGCCGTAGGGTTCGAGGGCTTTGGCAAACTGCAGGCCCATCGCCGGCGATGGCCGCGCGTGACAGTCAACCATGATGTCGATCGATTCACCCACCGCTTCCCGCATCGCCGCCACTGCCTGCTCAGCGGCCCGAATCGGACGGCGACCTTCGAGCGGCATGGTGGAGGGGACGGCCATCGACTTGAAGGCCGTAAAGCCATTGGCGACGGCTTCGGCAGCAAGATCCGCGAAACGCGCGGCGTCGTCGGCCGCGGTTTCGTAGAAATCTTCCATCCGGCCTCCTCCGAGGTGACAGTAGGTGCGGATGTGATCACGGACAGGGCCGCCCCAGAGCTTTGAGCAGGGTTGGCCGGTGACCTTGCCGAGGATGTCCCAGAGCGCCAGGTCGATGCCCGCCATCGCAGTGGCACGCACAATGCCATTGCCATGCCAGAAATGCTGGCGGTGCATCATCTGCCAGAGGTATTCAATGCGGGTGGGATCTTCGCCGACGAGCAATTGTGACAGATCTTCGATGGCCCCGACGACGCTCCGAGTGTGCCACTCCAGCGTGGCTTCACCCCAGCCAAACAGTCCCGGCTGATCCGTGGTCACCTTCACGAAGATCCAGTTCCGCATGCGGGCGTTGCAGACGAGTGTTTGGATGGCCTGGATTTTCATGGGTGCAGGAAACTTTGGAATGACAGGGGCCGTTGACGCCATTGCAGGCGACGGCCCGGGGGGCAGACGGATGTGACAGGGAAAACCGGGCTTTCTGCAGGCCGGCATTATTTCCCGATCGCGTACAGGCTTTGGAAGGTTCTGAGAAACAGACGGCCGTCAGCGGCAGCAGGTGAAGCACGCTGGCCTTCGTTGAGTGTTCCGCGGGCCAGCACTTCGAAGGTGTCGGCCGCCTTGATCACGTAGGTCGTGCCCTCTTCGTTGCAGAAGTAAACGTGATCACTGGTGGCGATGGGGGAGGCGGTGAAGGTGCCGTCAATGCGGCCCTTCCAGACTTCTTCGCCGGTATCGGCATTGACGCTGGTGACCACGCCATTGTTGGCCGTGCTGTAAATGCGGTTGCCGACAAGTACGGGGGCACTGAGGTCTGAGTTGCCTTTGTCGCGGTTCCAGACGACGTGCGAATCCGTCACGTCGCCACGGGTGGATGCTTCCAGTTTGACGGACAGCAGATTGCTGCTGCGGGAACCGGTGTTGAGGATTGCGTGACGATTGTGGAACAGCGGCGGGGAAGAGGCGTTGAAGTCGTCGTGGCGAATGGTCCACAGTTCCGTGCCGGTTTCCGCGTCGTAGGCGAAGGCCGCGCGCGAGCCGATGGAGACGACCTGCCAGCGACCGTTGACTTCGACCAGCGATGGAGTGCCGTAGGCTTTGCGGATGTCGCCGTCCAGTTTTGGCTTGCCGTTTTCGTCGAGGTCCCCGTAGTCGGTGGTGCGGTCAGTTCGCCAGACCGTTTTGCCGGTGGACTTGTCGAGCGCCGTGAGGAACTGAGCGTCGACGCCGTCGAAGGTGAGGATCAGCAGATTCCTCCAGATGATTGGTGAAGAACCCGGACCACGAAAGTGCCGACAGTTGATATCGCGGCGTTCCCAGACGGTTTCAAAGGTAACGGGATTAAGCCGAGTGGTGCCGTAGGTGCCGAAATGCACGTAGACCGCGTCGTCCTCGAGGGCGCAGGACGGCGAGGCGTAGGTGTTGACTTCGTTTTTGAGCGGTTCAGGTTCGGGGTTTTCGAAGAGCAGTCGATGGTGGAGCACCTTTCCGGACTGCTGGTCGATGCAGTACACGAATTGCTGTTTGCCGTCCTTTGTGGCAGCAGTCAGCCAGATGCGACCATGGCCGATGACTGGTGTGGAGTGACCGAAGCCTTCCAGCGAGATCTTCCAGGCAATGTTTTCGCCGGTTTGTTCGGACCACGTAATCGGCAGATTGGCAGCGTCGGCAGGGGCGATCAGACCGTTGAGCGTCGGGCCGGAACGGCCGGGCCAGTTGAGCCGATCAGAGGCCTGCGCGTCAGGGAGCAGCAGCAGGGTGCAGACCAAAGTCCCCAGCAGGCAGGCGGCGCTGAACAACCGGGGAAGCCGCCGGCCGGCCGTGGATGCAGGTGCGGCAGCAGCGTGGAGCAGAATGGTGGTGGGCATCGGCGGTGACTCCGACAGATCACAAACAGGCGGGCAGGGAAACCGAGGAGTCGCTGATGGTAGCGGAAAGTGGTTCGGATGTCTTGTGAAGGGAGGGGGATTCGGGGTGGTTGCAGGGGGATTGCCCGAAGATCCGGCCGCGCCACCAAGCGGACGGGCGGAAGCCCCCGGTTGCGATTCGGCACCCTGGTGCGCATCCCTGGCCGCGGCGTTAGCCCCCCTGAGCGGACGGGCGGAAGCCCCCGGTTGCGATTTCGCACCCTGGTGCGCACCCCTGGTTGCGGCTTCAGCATCGCGTTGCAGGGCTCTTTACCCGCGGGCTTCCGCCCTGCGGCTCAGTGCGGGCTTCCGCCCTGCGGCTCAGTGCGGGCTGCCGCCCGGCGGTTCATCGCATTGATGACTGACTTTCGCCGACGGTCTGATTAAGATATCGCGGCAGTGGTCTCTGCCGAATGCTGGCCATCATTTCCGAAAATCGCTTCACGTGTCCGGGGGTGTTTCAGTGATGAGCGGTGAATGGTCTCGAAGACGAATCCTGACCGTGTTCTGGATGCGGCTGGTCGGTGTGGTGGTACTGGTCTCGTCAGTCGCGGCGGATGATCAGCTGCTGATTCTGCGGGATGGCGAACTGCCGCTGGTGATCTCTGCTCCGCACGGAGGACGGCTGGAGGTGCCAGGGGCGACGGTTCGAAAGGGGGAAGGTCTTAAAAAAGGCGCGTCCGGTTTCTTCACTGGCCGCGATACCGGCACTGAGGAGCTCGCTCTGCGCGTCGTGGAACTGCTCGATGACAAACTCTCAGGTCGCGTGTCCTGCGTGATTTCGCGGGTGCACCGGAGGTATGTTGATTTTAATCGGCCACCGGAGATTGGTGTGGAGCACCAGGCAGCGCGTGTGGTGCACGATTCCTACCATGAAGCGCTCCGCAGTGCCGTCCAGCGTGTCCGCACCCGCCACGGCCGCGGACTGCTCGTGGATATCCACGGCCAGGGTTCAGCGGCATCCACGGCCTTCCGCGGAACCAATAACGGACTCACCGTAAAGGCACTCCGTGAACAATTCACAGATCGCGCCCACATCGGCCCCACAAGCCTGATGGGACTCCTGCAGCAACGCGGCTGGACTGTGCATCCCGATCCGTTCGCGGGAAAGGAGCAGTCCGGGTTCACAGGAGGATATATCGTCAAAACCTATGGCAGCCATCAGCCGGAGGGCATTGATGCGATCCAGCTGGAGCTGGGCATGGATTACCGTCGCGAAGAAGTGCGGGAGCAGCGTGCTGCGGAGCTTGCGGATGCGCTGGTGGATTTCGCGCGGCGGTATCTGCAGCCGACGTCGTCGGGGAAGTAGCGGCCGACTTCCGGATTCAGTGGACTAGCGGTCGGCAGGCGGCAGCCCAATGGCATTGGCTTTCTGGCAAGACGCAGTGCCGGGAGGGCGAAGCTGGGATGGCGAAACGGCGCGCGGAGGGAGTTCTTTTTCAACCACAGAGTACACAGAGTTTCACAGAGAAACACAGGGAATTCAGCACTCGTGTTAACAAGACGCGAGCAGGAATACTGCGTGTAATACCTTCTGGGTTTTGTTGTTTTCGCCCGCCCAGGTCTTCATCCGTCTTTTCACAGAATTTCAGAGAATCCCACTGCCATTGGGCGGCAGGCGGCCGCCGCGCACGTGGTGTCAGGGGAGTCGGTGTGTGGGGACGGGGCGGCCGGGGCGGAAGGATTGCAGGGTGAGGACGTGCAGTTGTGCTTGGATGTTGTGGCAGGCGGCGGCAAGTTCTTCGCGGACGAAGTGTTCCAGCAACTGTGGATCGGCGGCTGCGCGGGCGTTGACCACCACGCTGGCGACGGGTGTGACAACGCCGGAGGGGAGTGAGAGTTCCGGGTTGAGGGAGTTGCTGACGAGATTGGCGACGGCGTAGCCGGAATCGGTAAGGCCGATGACCTTGAGGTGTGCGGTTTCGGAGGAGGATTCGCGGAGTCGGGTCTGCAGGCGGCCGATGGTCGTCAACAGAAACTGGTCAAGCGGCCATGCAGTGCTGCTTTCGACGCGAACCTGGCAGTTGAGCCAGCCAAGTTCGGCTTCGCCTTCTGCATAAACATCGTAATCGACATCCATTGCACGGCGGCCAAAGCCGCCGCGCTGTTCCAGCATTTCGAGGAGTGCCGGAAAACCGGCACCGGTGCGGGCGGAGCAGCGGAGCACCGGGCGACCGGGGAATTCCTGTTCAAGGAGTCTCTGGAGTTCGGCCACGTCAGTCGGGGCGAGTTCATCGATGCGGTTGATCACGACGAAGTCGGCTTCCTCAATCTGCTTGCGAAAGATGTAGGCCGCCTTGGGAGAGAAGCCGGCAGCGGAATCACCGCGGAGAATTCGCAGACCGTGGCTGGGTTTGAGAATCACGCCGTAGGGGGCGATGTCGAGCGGCAGACCGTAGACTTCGGTGAGTGGTCTGAGGACGGTGGCCACAAGGTCGGTGCAGCTGCCCACCGGTTCTGCAAGGATCACTTCCGGCAGGTGACCAGCGCCAAGTGATTCCACGGTGGAGGTGAGAGCGTTGAAGTTGCAGCAGAAGCAGGAACCGGCCACTTCACCCACGTCGAATCCCTGCGAACGCAGAGACTGTGTGTCCACAAGGTCGCTGGTCTGGTCATTGGTCACAATGCCAACTCGCCTGCCCTGCTGCATGAAGTGTCTGGCGAGGCGGGAAACCGTGGTCGTCTTGCCGGCACCAAGGAATCCACCGATCATGATGTACACGGGAGTCATGGGGAGCAGCCTGAAGGGGTTGGTGGGTGAACCTGCGGCGAATGCCGGGCATCAGCGTCCGCCGGGCGGCTGGGGCACTTCCAGTCGGCAGCAGCCAAGGTCCAGAAAACGACGTCCGGAAAGGCCAGGGTGCACCGAGTAATACATGAAGCGACCTTCCCGCCTGACACGCACAAGTTCGGCCCGCCTGAGCACCTGCAGGTGGTGAGACAGATTGACAACTTCCACGTCCAGCAGGAGTGCCAGATCGGTTACGGTTTGTTCACCGCTGCGGAGCGCTTCGATGACACGCAGGCGATGCGGGTCCCCAAGCGCCCGCAGGCGTTCGGCACAGAAGTCAGACTGGAATGTGTCCTGCAGTTCGGCTGCCACGGGAAAGCTCCGGCTGGAGAAAGGTTGTGCCCCAACATACGCGGGAGGCGGCTGCGGTGGAAGCCGGCGAGCACGCGGAATTTGCGGGATCCGCCAAATTCCCGCCCACAACAATCAAACGCTCGTGCAAGTGTTTGAATATTGGCTCCGGCTGGATTTTTTGTCCGGGAATCCTCAGACTCAGCAATATATCCGTCCAGCGACCACTCCACCGCCGCTCGTTTTCCGCTTCAGCGAAAGCCACTCCCGGAATGCAGTCCGTCCACGGTTCCTCTGTTCAGCACCAGGCAGCTCAGCCCGCAGCAAATGCGGTCCGCCGTGGTTTCACGCTGATCGAGCTGCTGGTGGTGATCGCCATTATCGCGGTTCTGGTGGCCCTCATTCTGCCGGCGGTGCAGCAGGCTCGTGACGCCGCCCGCAGGACTCAGTCACGCAACCACCTGAAGCAGCTGGGACTGGCGGCCGCAAATTTCGAGGACGTGCACAGGCATCTGCCGACCAGCGGCGGGTTCGATTACACGCCCGGGATTGCTCCGAATTCATCGCCCTACGAAAGTCGCACGCCGCGGGGCATTGAACCAACACCTGCGGTGCATACGTTTATTCCGGGCTACGGCCAGTTCCGTCCACGCTGGGGTGATCCGGCGGACGAGCCTCGTTATCAGCTCGGTTCCACCTTCTACTCGCTGCTGCCGTTTCTGGAGCAGGCAGCGCTCTTCGAGGACCCGTTGCTCTGCTATCGCACAAGCCTGCCGATCTTCCACATGCCCTCGCGCCGCAGCGGTCTGGCGGCGATTCCGGCAGTGGATCCGGTGTACCCTGGCTGGAACTACAGCGATGCAGGTCAGGGGCCCTGTGCCCGCACCGACTATGCGGCCAACGATCTGATCTTTCGCACAACCTATGCGGGCTGGGGGGCTGTACTGCGGTTTCGGGACCTGACGGACGGCACTTCCAACACGATCTTCTTCGGCGAAAAGGCGATGGCTCAGAACGCCTGGCGTGCCGGCGTGATGTACTGGGACGAACCCTGGGTTTTGGGGGGCAATGGCGGCGTGGGCCGCTGCGGCTTCGAACTCTACAATGACCTCGAGCTCAACCGGTTCCCCGAACGCGTCAATGGTGCCGGATGGAACGACGGTCGCTATTCCTGTGGCGGCGGTAACTGGGGCACCCCCAGTCCCGGCGGCCCGCAGTTTGCATTCGGAGACGGCAGCGTACGAGTGCTCAGTTTTCAGCTCGACAAAACCGTCATGCATAACCTGATTCGTCCGGGAGATGGCAATGCTGTCTCGGTGGAGTAAATCCATG
This sequence comes from Planctomycetota bacterium, assembly GCA_041161565.1. Taxonomy (GTDB): domain Bacteria; phylum Planctomycetota; class Planctomycetia; order Planctomycetales; family Planctomycetaceae; genus SXXK01. The sequence goes on from JBEAUF010000131.1 coordinate 19,101, forward strand.
CGGGCGTGTGCACCGCGAAGGTCTTTCATTGGAAGCCTGCTCACCTGTGGCTTCCTTTCAGGAGTTGTCGGCTGTGGGACTGACCAGCCGTTGCTGGTGGAAGTCACAGGCCGCGTGACGCTCGGGGGCAAGGGGCTCACGGCGGGTTCGATCACATTTCATCCGACGGCTGACAACCCGTTTCAGCAGGATTCTCCCAGCAGTCAGCTGCAGCTGGATGGCAGCTTTCGCATGCGAACATGGCCGTGGGGTGACGGAGTTCCACCGGGCAGCTACCGAGTGACGCTGTCACCTGAGCTGGCCAGTCGGATCGGTCGGGCGCGTTACGGCGAGTTGTCTGCGACGCCGTTGTCGATCACGGTGCCGGAGTCGCCTGTGGAGGGGCATGAGTTCCGAGTGGATGATCCCTGAGCAGCAGCCCGCGAATTTCGGCGGCGAGGAAGATGGAGCCGGTGGCGAGTACATAGCCGGTCTCGGCGGCCAGAGATTTCGCGAGGCTGACAGCAGCGGCGGGTGTATCGGCGGTATGCAGAGCGGGTGAGACTGCCAGTTCGCTGCAGAGTGATTGTGCGGTGGCCAGCAGCGAGTCCGGCGGGAGACTTCGGGGGTTGCAGGTGAAGCGAGTGAACACGATGCGGTGAAATTCGGGGAGTACGCAACGGAGCATGGCTTCGGCGTCCTTATCCGCGGAGACGGCGAAGATCAGGGTGCCTGCACGTTCGCGCCATTCGGCTTCATGAAGGAGCTGGCAGACGGCGTTGATGGAATCGGGGTTGTGGGCGGCATCGAGGATGATGGTGGGGCAGCCTTCAAGGATTTCAAATCTGAGAGGCCAGTGGGTGTGGCGCAGTCCGGCTGAGATGGTGGATTGGGTGATCTGTGGCCAGCCCAGCTGTTGCAGAACTTCGCAGGTCATGACAGCGAGGCTGGCATTGTGCGTCTGGTGACGGCCGAGGAGTGGGATTTCGAGGTGTTCGAAGGAGCTGCGAGGGGTGAGCAAACGAAAAGCCTGGGAGCGGGCGCCGGGGGGAACCGCGGCATTGGCCGACCACGTGAAGTCGCGGCCGCAGACAAATCGCGGTGCCTCCAGCAGCTGTGAGCGGGCGGCCATGACGGCTGCAGCTTCCGCTGGCAGTTGCCCTTCCACAACAGGCACCTGCTGCTTGATGATGCCCGCCTTTTCGGCGGCGATCAGCGGCAGGGTGTTGCCGAGAATCTGCATGTGGTCGAAACCGATGCTGGTGATGACCGTCACCAGTGGCCGGCAGACATTGGTGCAGTCCAGACGCCCGCCGAGTCCGGTTTCGAGCACTGCGATCTCGACCTGCTGATCGGTGAAGAACATCCAGGCAAGAAGTGTGGCGGCTTCGAAGAACGTGGGGCAGCGATCTTCGGCAAGGGTGGTTGGTTCATCGAGCAGCTGGCGGAGGCGGTTGACGAGCGCGGTGAATTGTGCGGGGGAAGGCTGATTTCCGCAGACACGCATGCGTTCTTCAAACTGAGCAATGTGCGGAGATGTGAACAGACCCGTGCGGATGCCCGACTGCCGCAGAATGGATTCGATCATGGCGGCCGTGGAGCCCTTGCCCTTGGTGCCGGCAATGTGCACGGCAGGAATCTGCAGGTGCGGGCTGCCCAGTTGATGCAGCAGACGTTCGATGCGCTCCAGTCGAAACGGAGTATGATCGGCGGGCCGACTCCTTTCGTAATCGATGCGGTCGTAAAGCCAGTTGAGTGCCTGGCGGTAGTCGCTGGTGTCTGCTGACGCGCGGTCGTTCATCCCCGGATCCTGAACAATCAAGCCTGCATCGGCAGGCGGTCTGGCTCCACAACAACCGCCTGTGCGACCGGGATTCTAATGAGATTGCCGCGGCCGCGTCATCTGAAGAGCGGCGTCTGCAGAAAAGGGGAAAATCCGCGTACGGCAAATCAGAGCACGGCCGGGGACCACGCCGGAAGGACGGCAAGATCCGAGAGCTGATCGATGCCGGTCAGAAAGTTCAGCGCCTCTTCGGCTCGGCCGGTTCTGAGGTTTACCGCGGCAATCCCGCAGGCAAGGTCATCCCGCAGCAGACTCCGACCGTCAGGCGTCATCTCGGTGTCGCCAAGCCTGGACAGACCAACGAACGCGTAACTGCCGGAACAATCCATCCCGGTGGCGTAGCCAGGCAGCGATTCAACGCAGTCGACCGAGCCGGTGAGCGGATCCACCACGGATAACTGACCAATCCATGACTGCAGGAGGTAGAGCCGGCCGGAGTGGATTCGCGGTGAACGGGGAACCACCAGCCGCTCAAGCACAACTTCACCCGTTGGCACGTCAATCACCACACCGGACTGATAGGGCTCTGAACGCCAGCCTTCCCGGCTGTCGCTGCGACCAAGCGCCGTGGTGTAGCGGGGCCGGCCAAAGTCCATGGCGACCCCATTCAGATGACAGCGGTCCTCGTCGGCAAGGCCGCTGATGAATGCAGGCTTCCATGAGTTGATGGATTCGCCGGAGTCGGCCAGCAGTGTCAGGCAGGAGTAGCGGGTGTTGACAACCCATAGTCCGTCGTGGCCCCAGGCCATGGCCGGGCTGGCCGGAATTCCTGTGTGGTGACTTCTTTGTACACGAAACTCGAGACGCTGCGGAGCCGCAAACGGAGATCTTTTCAGATGTCCGGCAAAAGCCGCGGCGGGGCTGGAATAGATTTGCACCTGCCCACTGACTGAGACTGCGATCCGCGCGGTGTCCGCCGCCACGCCTTCGGGCTGCTGCTGGTGCAGCATCGTGAGCGCCAGATGGTCATCGTGCACCCCCAGTGCCATCAGCAGGCCCGAACGGCTGCAGGTGACCACCAGAGAAATTCGCAGCCGCTTGAGCAGCTCGGTGAAGCCGCCGGAGCATTGGCAGGAGACCGCCAGGCCATTTCCATGATCTGCCGCACCAGTTTGTGCACCAGACACCACCGTGCTGCGGTCCGCACGGATCTGAGATTCCGCCAGTATGTTTGTACTCATGGTCCCGGAGGGCCCTTCAGCTGACAGCATCGACGGAGACGCACGGGCATCTGTTCAGAGTGTTGCCTGTCATCAACAAAAATCAGGTGCAAAGGCAGCGTCTGTTCCCGTTTGGCAGCAGCCGTTAAAGTCGGAACTGCGGCCCGGATCCGGAAAAAGTTTTGAAAACCGAGGGGGTCACGACGCGTACAATGTCACGAAAACCTGACAACTGTTGATTTTGGTTGAAACACTTCGGAAAATGCCTCTCATGGAATGCCCGTCCGTCATGGGCTTTTGGCCCGAGCATTCCACCACGCGTGTACACCCTTGCAAACTTTGTTCCACCGCATCGCAAACTTTGTTACCCCGCCGGGCACTCGCGGCCTGACTCCGACACCCTGATGTCCGCGTTGCTCACGCCGTCTGCGTCCCCGCAGTCTTTCGGCGGCCCCGGCCTCCAGTCTTCCTCCAGCCCCCTCCGGCCCGTACCCCATGCAACTCACTGGTACAGAATTTGAAGCCCGCCGCCCGGACCTTCCCGAGTCCGGTCGCTGGCACGAACTCCACGAAGGCCGTCTGGTGCTGCTCTCAGCCCCGGAGGAAATTCACGGCACAATCGTACTCAATCTCTCGCGGCTGCTGGCTGTCTGGCTGCAGTCGCGGCCACAGGGGCAGCGGGGTTACGCCTGTCACGGCCTTGGGCTGCACGTGGAACGTGACCCGGATACCCTGTACTTCCCCGCCATCTCCCTGTTTCTTGGCAACAGTTCCTTTCTGCAGGCCGACTGCGTGATCGCCTCTGCCGTCCCCGATCTGGTGATTGACATCGCTTCCACCAACGATCGCCGCAGCGACATGCGTCGTCGCACAACGGCTTATCTGCAGCATGGGGTGCGGAGCATCTGGGTGCCTGACCCCTTTAAAAAGGAGGTGCAGGTGATTCGTCGCGGGGCTCACACGCTGGCACTTGGCCACTGGCAGACGCTCGACGGCAACCCGCTGCTCCCGGACTTCTCTGCCCCTGTCGACCAGCTGTTCGCGCAGCCCAAATGGTGGGACGGCCGCGTTCCTGAGTGTCGGGTGGTGACTGAACCTCCGGACAACCCGCTCTGATCTGTTCCAGGCAGCCCGCTTTTCCGCAAGTCCTTTACCCCGGAATTCTCCATGCCCACCAGAGCAGCCGTTGACTGGATCCGAAGCCTGCTTGGCACCGAAAACACGGATGCTGCCGACCAGTCTGACGGGGAATCGTCGGGGGCCCTTCGCCGCGCCCTGCGCAGCTGCGAAACCACCTTTGTCGAAGGTGCCTGGGAATGTGTGCAGACCTGCCCTGCGGAGCTTGAGCAGACCCCTGAAGCTTTCACCGAGCTGATGCTGGATCTGCACCGCGGTCTGATGATCAAGGTGCTGGTTGAAATCGCCCGCTGTGACCGTCGCTGGCGGAAGCAGGAATGCGCCGCAGCCGGACTCGTACTGCACCATGTCTGGAAACAGACTGTGCCCGCGGACCGGATGGAACAGACTCTGCGGACAACGGTTGAGCTCGCCGAATCACTCTCCTGGGAATCTCTCGTCGCCCCCTTTCGACACCTGCAGCCGCTCGAAGAACGCCAGAGTACACTGCTGGGGCAGGTGATGCGGATCGCCAATCTGATTGCTCGCGTCGATGGCGAAGTCTCGGATGTCGAACTGGAGGCACTCCGATCCATTCATCTGGGGATTGAGCTGGCCTTTGCCAGTCGTTCCGGGCCCAGAGTCAGACGCAAAGAGGCGGCTGAGCGTCCGCAGGACGCGGGCTCTGTCCCCGTGATTCCCCGCGAGAGCAGCAGCAGCAGCAGCGCAGGCTCCACCGTTTCACCTTCGCAGTCCGAGCGACGACCACCACGCCGGAGCGGTTCGTCGGAATCACAGCGCAGCACTTCCGCAGCTGCTCCCGCGTCATCCGGCATGCCGAAGCTCAGCCCGGATTCCACCGAAACCAGCTCCTCCAGTCCACTCGACGAAGCGCTCCGCGAACTCGAACAGCTGGTTGGTATGGAATCGGTGCGTCGGGACATTCAGGAGCTGATTGCCTTTCTGAAGATTCAGGCGGAGCGAGTGCGTCGGGGACTGCCGGAGACTCCGGTATCGCTGCATACAGTCTTTGTGGGCAATCCCGGAACCGGCAAGACAACCGTCGCGCGAATCTTTGGCAAGGCGCTGGGTGGTCTGGGAGTACTCGAGTCCGGACACATTGTGGAGACGGACCGTTCGGGGCTGGTCGCGCGTTTCGCCGGCCAGACGGGGCCGCTGGTCAACGAACGTGTGGACTCCGCACTGGACGGTGTGTTGTTTGTGGATGAGGCCTACAGCCTGGCCGGTGAGGGGGCGGAGGACGCTTACGGTGCTGAAGCCCTGCAGGTGCTGCTCAAACGCATGGAGGACGACCGGAGACGTCTGGTGGTGATTCTTGCCGGATATCCCGGTCCGATGCAGGACATGCTGCGATCCAATCCGGGTTTAAGCAGTCGCTTTCAGAGGACCATCAGTTTTCCGGACTATTCGGCAGCTGAACTGCTGCAGATCTTTGACGGCTTTTGTGCGAAGCACCAGTACCAGCTGGCACCTGCAGCCAGACAGAAGCTGGCGGAGTATTTCGAGCGGCAGGTGATGGGGCGCGACGAGCACTTCGGAAACGCGCGCATGGCCCGCAATTGTTTTGAAAGTGCGATCCGCCGGATGGCGGCCCGGATTGTGCGGATCCCAAAGCTGACGCACGCCGCACTGATGACGCTCGAACCGGACGACATTGCCACCGAACCGGAGCCCGACCCCGCGGCCGCGTCCGGCTGATTCTCACAGGAATTTCCCTGCCCCGAGCGGACTGCACGTGATTTCCCGGAAACCGCCCGGTACAGTCCGGGCTGCTTCCGCTCCACTTCTGCGGTTTTCACCTTATATACAGCTATGCACACAAACACCCGAATCCTGTCGCTGCTGCTGGCACTCGGTGTCCTGACTCCCTGTCTGCACGCCGAAGACTGGCCATGGTTTCTCGGACCACGCCACACGGGTGAATCCTCCGAAACCGATCTCCGGCCGGACTGGTCTTCCGCGCCCCCAAAGCTGCTCTGGAAACAATCCATCGGCACGGGCTACAGCGCTCCGTCGGTGCTTGGTGACCGCGTGGTTGTGCATCACCGCGAGGGCCGCAGCGAAGTCATTTCCTGCCGATCCGTGACCACCGGTGAAGAACTCTGGAAGTACTCCTACGCGTCCACCTTTGAAGACCCCTACGGTTACAACAACGGACCTCGCTGCTCACCGGTGCTCACCAAACAACACTGCATCACTCTCGGAGCCGAGGGGATGCTCGTCTGTGTTTCCTTCGCAGATGGCAGCGTGGTCTGGCAGCACGACCTGAAAAAGCTGTTTCAGATTCCCGAATGGTTTTTCGGCATGGGCTGTTCACCGCTGCTGGACGGTGACCGTCTGATTGTGCTGGTCGGTGGCCAGCCCGATGCGGGCGTGGTGGCATTCGAAACGGCCACGGGCAAACAGCTCTGGCAGACAGGTGGGCGTTCAACGTGGGACGGAACGACGACTCCGGAGGGCGACACCTACTCGTGGACCGGCGAGGAGATGGTTGTCAGTTATTCATCGCCGCTGATTGCGGAGATCAACGGGCAGCGGCATCTGCTGTGTCTGCTCCGTCAGGGCCTCGTGTCTCTCGATCCCGAATCCGGGCGGCTCAACTTCCGTCACTGGTTCCGCTCCCGGGTTCACGAATCGGTGAACGCCGCCAGACCGCTGGTGGTGGGTGATCAGATTCTCCTGTCTGCAGCCTACGAAGTCGGCGCAGAACTGCTCAAAGTCGCTCCGGACGGCCGCGGTGTCAGTCAGGTCTGGAAGAATCGTCGCAGTCTGCAGGCCCACTGGTCGACTCCGATTCACGCCGACGGTTACGTCTACGGCTTCTCGGGCAGACACGAAAATGAGGGTGAGCTGCGGTGTGTCAGTCTGGCTGACGGCACTGTGCAGTGGAGTACGGCGGGGTTTGATGGGGACGTTACCGAGCTGCGGCTGGACCGCACCACCGGAAAGGTGCTCAAAGCCGACACGGGCGAGCAGGTTCCGTACCCGTTCTTCGGTCGCGGTTCGCTCACACGCATCGGCGACCGATTCATCGTCCTTGGAGAACGCGGAACACTGGCCGTTGCCGAAGTCAATCCTCAGAAGTACGTCGAGCATGGGCGGTTTGCGCTCGACGAAATCGGCAACCCATCCTGGGTAGCGCCCGTGATCGCCGCGGGCCGCATGTACCTCCGCAGCGAAGACTGGCTTGTCTGCCTGGACCTCCGCCGCTGATCAAGGCATGACAGAGAAGTACGACTGGGCGGCTGAATCGATGGCTTCCCGCGTCAGTGTGGGCTGCAGACGAAAATAGTTGCAGTAGCTGCGAATCTGCAGGAGGATATCGCGGGCCTGGCACGCTCGAAACGGGCGGCCGGTGGGTTTGTAGTGCTGCTGCACAAGGTAATCGAAGCTGGCGGGATCAAACGGTATCCGCAGCTGTTCGCACATCATTTCAAACAGCTGCCGAAATTCCCGCTGTGTCGGATCGGAAACCTCGATCTTGTACGGTATGCGTCGCAGAAACGCTTCATCAACAAGATCGCGTGGTTCACAGTTGGTGGAGAAGATAATCATTTGATCGAAGGGGAACTTCACTTTTCTGCCGGTTGGCAGATTGAGGAAGTCGTAGCGTTTTTCGAGCGGGATGATCCAGCGGTTAAGCAGCTGGTCGACGGGCATCTGCTGGCGTCCGAAGTCATCAATCACAAGAGTCCCGCAGTTGCTCTTCACCTGCAGCGGTGCTTCGCAGATTCGGGAAGTCGGATTAACCTGGATTTCCAGTTCACTCATGGTGAGCTCGCCACCGGCGATGACGGTTGGGCGTCGGATGAGCACCCAGCGGCGATCAATTTCGGGGGCATCCTGCAGTCCGGTGGTTGCTTCATGTTCTTCGATCTCCACATGCACACTGGGATCGAAGATCCGGATCACGGCGGAATCGATGGCCACAGCGCGTGGAATCCAGATGGTGGAGCCGAAAACTTCGGTGATGCGTTCGGCGAGGGTTGTCTTTCCGTTGCCGGGTCGGCCGTACAGAAACAGTCCGCGGCCGGCATTCACGGCGGGGCCAAGTCGTTTCAGAAGTTCATCGCTGACCACCAGCCCCCGAAACACTCGCCGCAGATCCTCCGATTCCACATTTGCGAGGCTGGGGCTTTGAGCGGCCACGCTGGCTGTGTAGTCACTGAGCGGCACGGGAGCTGCGCCGAAATAGCTGCACTCTTCCACGTACTGCTGAGCCCGTTCGCGTCCGAGTGGTGTGAGCAGATATTCGCAGTCACCGGTGGCGGTGGTACCTGCGAGGTCAATTTGTTTTTCGCTGCGCAGCTGTCGCAGGACCGGTTCGACAAGTCGGAACGGGAGTTTCAGCTGCATACCGATGCGGCGTCCCGCAAGGCTCCCGGCCTGCAGCAGGAAACGCATGATGATGCGTTCCATAACGGCCTGCGAGACGCCGGCTTCGCGGAGTGTTGCGGGGGCCCGCGGCACGAAGGCTGCGGCAACGGGAACGGACGGCCGCACCGGCTGCCGTTCACCCAGCAGCAGATTGACGCGCTCGAACAGGTCCGTGAAGGGTTCTGATTTCAGGGTTTCTGAGGGTGCGGCCACGGTCTGGACTCCAAAGTTGACACTCGTTGTCACGTCGACGAATCGACTTAGGCCGAAACAGACTGCTGGTCAAATGTTGTTGCAACCACGACGCAATTCGCCAGAATGTGGGTTCGCGAGGCGCACTCGCGGATGACTTCTGCCGTTTCTGCCGGTTTGTTGCTTTTGGGAAACATCATCGATGAAATTTGCGATTTGCCAGGAACTCTACGAGCTCACTCCATGGTCCGAGCAGTGCCGGCTGATTGCCGAGGCCGGCTACACGGGAATCGAAGCGGCCCCTTTCGCACTGGCGGCTGACCTCGCGTCGCTCAGTGACGCCGACTGTGAGCGATTTCGCAGCGAAGCGGCGCGGCATGAGCTGGAAATCATCGGACTTCACTGGCTGCTTGCCAAAACTCAGGGGCTGCATCTGACCAGTCCCGACGCGGCGGTGCGGCGTCGCACTACGGACTATCTGCGGCTGCTGGCCCGCATCTGCTCAAAGCTTGGCGGCAGCATCATGGTCTTTGGTTCTCCGCTGCAGCGAAATCTGTCAGCAGGAGTCTCTCATGAGCAGGCGCTGGAGTATGCAGCGGACGTGCTGCGAGCGTGTACAGAAGAATTCGCCGCGTGCGGCGTCACGCTCTGCTTTGAACCGCTCACACCAAAGGAAACCAATTTCATCAACACCTGTGCGGAAGCCGTTGAGCTGCTGAAGCGAGTTGATCATGCGACTGTGCAGCTGCATCAGGATGTCAAAGCCATGTTGGGTGCTGAGTCCGCCTCGATCCCGGAACTGATTCATCGCCATCGAGACATCACTCGTCACTTCCACGTCAACGATTCGAACCTGCTTGGTCCTGGCATGGGAGACACGGACTATCAACCAATCCTGCAGGCGCTCATCGACAGTTGCTACGATGGCTGGGTGTCCGTTGAAGTCTTCGACTACTCACCAGGCGCGCAGCACATCGCTGTTGAGAGTCTTCGATACATGCAGCGAGTCCTCGACAAGTGCTCCTGATTCATCCTGAAACAAAGCGCGATCAGCGTCAGAAGAAAAAATTGTTGAAAAAAATTTCCGCTGGCGCTCAGAAACCGCTTGAACAGTCTTGCGTTATTCAATTCATTTTCTAGGATTCCAACGCCTGCTGCAGATTCGGTTAGTCAGGCACTGGATGAACGTGGCGAAGGACATCGCCTTTCAAAAAGCGGACTTCACAACGGGCATCAGTTCAGAAGGGAATCTGCATCATCGACTTCCTTTGTTGGTCGTCGGTGATCTGATGTTTTGGTTTGTGGTCGTCCTGAAATTCCAGGCCCGGTAAGCTTCGGCAGGACAGCCACTCTGTTCAACTTTTTTGGAGGAACGAACCGTGGCAAAGAAAGCTGCAAAGAAGGCCGCAAAGAAGGCCGCAACCGCCAAGCCGGCTGCAAAGAAGGCTGCAAAGAAGGCTGCAAAGAAGTAGTCTGTTCTGCGGTACTTCGGAAAGTCTTCCGGCGGCTGGCAGTTTTGCCAGCCGTTTTTTATGCGCAACGCAACATATCCACGTCGGCCACAACAGGCCCTTCTCCCGCCTCCAACTCTCACCTCTCGGAGCTCAACAATGCTTCTGCCG
>JBEAUF010000141.1:0-8301 GCA_041161565.1 Planctomycetota bacterium
AAACGCTGGCAAACGCTCACAGCGCGGACCAGCGTTCAGCGGCTCGGCTGGAGCCTCGCCCGCCCAGGTCTTCACCCGTCTTTTCACAGAATTTCAGAGAAAGCCAATGCCGCCGGGCGGAAGCCACCGGCAAGTGTCCTGCCGTGCACCGGCAGCGCGTTTGCAGGGCTCTTTACCCGCGGGCTCCCGCCCTGCGGCTCATTGTGCTTCCCACCGCGTTCTCCTTTATGTCTCCCCACACCCCACACTCCTCACTTCACACTCCTCACTTCACACTCCTCACTTCACACTCCTCACTTCACACTCCTCACTTCTCACTTCTCACTTCTCACTTCTCACTTCTCACTTCTCACTTCTCACTTCTCACTTCTCACTGCCTACTGCCTACTGCCTACTGCCTACTGCCTACTGCCTACTGCCTACTGCCTACTGCCTGCTTCCTACTTCCTACTGCCTGCTTCCTCCTCTCTCGCGCAGCGAACGGAAGCCTCAAGTGCGTTTGGCACCCTGGTCCCAAACCTGCCCGCGGCGTTGGCAGCGCGTTGCAGGGCTCTTTACCCGCGGGCTTCCGCCCTGCGGCTCATTGCTGCTTCCGCCCTGCGGCTCATTGCTGCTTCCGCCCTGCGGCTCATTGCTTCTTCCGCCCTGCGGCTCATTGCTCTTCCGCCCGATCCGCTACAGACGTTGCTCCGCCTGCCGCACGCATTCTGCGACCCTGCTCCGCATCCGTTCACACAGGTCGGCATCCGGCTTGTCCTGCAGGTCCTGGCGTTCGCCGTCGGTGATTGGCGGGCCGAAGTGGATATGGATGCGGACGGGGCGGATCCAGAGTGCCTTGCGGGGCAGTGCTCGAAGCGTACCGGCGACGCCGACGGGGTGAATCGGCTGGTTGGTGCGGCGCGCCAGTGCCAGGAAGCCGGGACGAAACTGACGAACCTCGCCGGTTTCGGAACGCGTGCCTTCGGGGAAGATACCGACAAGAAACCCCTGCTCCAGCTGCGTCAGAGCCGCCCGAATACTGCTCGTTCGCGCCGCTTCGCGACTGATCGGGATGACGAACGCATTTCTGAGCAGCGTTCCCAGCAGCGGAATGCGGAAGAGGTTATCACGCGCAAGGAAACAGACGGGACGGGGCAGCCAGACAGCGGCAACGAGCGGATCAAGAAAGGACTGATGGTTCAGCAGCAGCAGGCCGCCGGTTTGCAGGTTGAGCTGTTCCGTACCCGACACACTGACTCGCAGCCAGGTGCTGCAGAAGATTCGAAACAAAAACCGCAGCACAATCCAGATCAGGTTGCGTTCCAGCTGTGGCTGGGCCGGAGTTGGAGCGGTGTTGGGAGCGTTTGCGGGACTGTGTGGCTGGGACATCAGACGGAATCGGGATTGGGATGAAGCAGTGGGCTGGTGGGAGGAAGTGCTGCAGAGACGCAAATTCAGAGCTCACCGCCTGTTTGTCGTGACTACTCTTCCGCGCCCCCGACGCGGAGCAGTCCGCTGGATTCTGCGGCAGGTTCGGGATCTTCAAACGGGAGCGATTTCAGGAATTCGACGAGATCGCTGAGTTGTTCTTTGGAGAGGTGACTGGTGCGGCCGTGCTGGTCGTGGGGATTGCTGGTTGTGAGCACATCGAGCAGTGTGGCGGCGCGGCCGTGGTGCAGGTAGGGCGCTGAGCGATACACTCCGAGCAGAGTGGGGGTGTCGTATTTGGGTCCCATCAATTCGGTTCTGTCATCTCCACCGGTACCGACGTCGTGCAGCTTCAGCTGGTCATTGGGGAGTGGCTGGGAGTCGGAATAGAAGGGACCGCTGTGACAGGAGGCACAGCGTGTTTCGGGGGACAGAAAGATCTGCTGTCCGCGTTTGGCAGCGGGGCTGAGTCCACCTTTGGCGTGGGGACTGAGGGAGAAGCGATGGGAATTGGTGTAAGCAGCCAAAGCATCGAGCGTGTCGCTGCGGCCGGTGATTTTTTCTGCCATGGCAGCCGGGAGTGGTCCCTTGAGCAGTCCGGGGCCCTGCATCAGCAGTCCGCGGATGGTGTGTTCGAAGTCCTGGACTTCATCGCGGTCTGCTGACCAGTGCACGGGGTGGGTCCATGCGAGCCCGGCGAGCGGTTGAGTGCTGCGGAGGCCTTCCGGCTGCTGCCAGGTGCGACCATCGGCGTCGCCATCGGGGTGGCAGCTGGAGCAGGAGATCCAGCCGCGGGAGGTCATTGGCGGGAGTGCTGTGTAGAACAGTTTTTTGCCGAGGAGAATGTCGGCGGGGAGCGGATTTTGGGTGACGGCGACTTTCCCAACCGGCTTGCCATCACGGAGACTGTAGGCGACTACTTCAAAGTCGAGCGCATTATACACAAGCACTGCGGAGCCATCCGGTGTGCAGCGTACCGCACGTGGGTTGCTGCCGAGGCTCCAGCCGGTCTGGTAGTCGATTTCCGCGTAGTCGTCACCGAGGATGCGGCAGACGTACATATCGTTGGTGCCCGCAAAGGCGACGCACAGAGCCTTGCCATCGGGTGTGACGTCACAGTCCCAGGGATTAGCGGTCACGCGAGTACCGCGGATGGTATCCATGGGGACGCGATGCCGGGTGCCTTTGTTTTCACCACTAAGTCGCAGTATGGACACGTATGGGAAGATTGACCCATTCCCGTGGGCGGCTGTGATACGAGAGCGGATATGGGTGAGGTAGGCGCGGTCGCCGGCTGGCGCGAGCACGATCTGGCGGCAGAGGTTATCGGTCGAAGCGGGTTCCCATGACTGCTGGAGACTACCGTCGGCGGTGCTGATCTGCAGCACGCGGGCGGTGAGATATTCGGTGGCGAATATAGAGGTATCGTCGGCGGTGATGGCGAGTCCTCTGGGCATGGCTCCGGCGGCCCAGTCCTGTTCAATCTGACCGTTTGCGGGGTCGATGCAGAGCAGTCTTCCGGGGTATTCGAGGGAGACGTAGCAGCGGCTGCCATCGCGAGTGCTGACGATGCCGTAGGGTTCATCGAAGACCGGGATCCGCCGCAGAATTTTGCCGGCCGCCGCATCAATCACCACCACATCATCGTCACCGTAAACGCAGCAGGCCAGCAGCTGGGAGGAGCCCAGCCATGCCACACCCTCCGGGTGCAGGCCCACGAGGATTTCGTGGAGCACCTGCAGGTCGGGCCAGCTGACGATGGAGACACTCCCGCTGTCCCGGTTTGAGCAGGCAAAACGGGAACCGTCGCTGTTGAAATTGAGCAGTCCGGCGGCGCGGGTTTGGGCAGCAGCAGGGACGGCTGTGAGGAACAGAGCGGCGATGAGCAGTGCGAGGGGGACGAGGGTCATTTGGAGCGGAGGGCGAGGAGTCATGGCGTGCCTGTGGGGTCAGAAGTGTTCGCGGGTTTGAATGAACAGGGCCTTCTTTTCTCCAGGAAGTGTGAAGTCAAAGCCACAGGCCTGAAAGAAGCGTTCGGACGATGTGATGGCCATGACTTCGAGAACATTCCGTTTGACGGCCAGCTCCACGCAGCGCTGCACGAGCCCGCGACCGATACCGCGTCCCTGAAACCTTTCGTCCACGGCGAGGCTGCGGACTTCAGCGAGCTTGGCGGAGTAGATTTCGAGTGCCGCGAAGCCGACGATCTGACCTTCCGAAACAGCCACAAAACCGAAGGGGATTAAATCGCTGAGTTCATCGGTGGTGCGTGGGAGCAGCCGATTGGCCTGCACAAAACGATTGACAAATTCCTCCAGCTGCGGGATGTCGCTGCGGCAGGCTTCGCGGATGATGTAGTCGGCAGGAGCAGTTTCGTTCATGGAGGGACGGGACTTTCACAGCCGGACGGCCGTTGCGGACAAGGGACATTTCCAGCGGTGCAGGTTCGCAGCCGCCGAACATTTGCAGTAAGCTTCAATCATAGCTGGTCCCCCGTCTGTTGCTGAACCGAAAATCCTGTCTGCTCAGAAGAATTCTCCGGACCATGGAAATCCTCCACGAACTCCTCGCTGCTCAAAAAACCATCACCGGCCGCGTCGACTGGATCGGCATCTCACCAGTTTCCCGCGGCATCATTCAGCCCCAGGCCGAAGTGCAGATTGTCGTCGGCGGCATTCACGGTGATCATCACTGTCGCCCCAAACGCGCTTCGAAACGTCAGGTAACACTGATTCAGGCAGAACACCTGCCCGTCGTCGCCGCACTGCTCGGCCGAAACTCCATCCCCCCCGAACTGCTCCGCCGAAACATCGTCGTCTCCGGCATCTGCCTCGCTGCACTCCGCTACCAGACCTTCCGGATCGGCGACGCAGTCCTCGAAGGTTCCGGTAACTGCCCGCCCTGTTCACGCATGGAAGAAAACCTCGGTCCGGGCGGCTATGCCGCCATGCTGGGCCACGGCGGAATTACGGCCATCGTGCAGACTCCTGGCCGCGTTCAGGTCGGCGATCCCCTCGTGGTGCTCGCAACAAATCCTCGCCGCACAACCGCAGCCGACTGATGCCGCCCCACGTCTCACGGGCTCGGCAACAGCGGTGACGGCGGCGAAACCTGATGCATCTTCAGCCACTCCGCGTTTTCCACCAGCGCCTCAGTTCCCAGATGCTCCAGCAGTTCCCGAAGGTCTCGCAAAGCCTGCTCACGCTGCTCCGGTGTGGCACTGCACTCCAGCCGCCGCAGCAGATCCGTCATACGCAGCCGCGCTCCACGGTAGAGCGCCGCCATTGTGCTGTACCGTGGAACATTCTGCGGCAAAAAATGAAACGTGATGCGGGCAATCAGAATGGCGTAGCCAATGAACATCAAATTGCGACAGATGGTCAGCATGGCCATCTGGAAGTCCGCTCGCCCCGCGCCAGGCTGGAACAACCCCGGCAACGGCAACTGCAGAAATACCAGGATGATGAAGGCCAGCGTCACACCCGAGGTGATGCGACAGAGCGGTCGTTCGGACCACCGCACAAAAGCCGCCCACTGCCGCTCCTCCGACAACAGTGACCGACCGGAATATTCGGTCTCATCCAGATGTGCTCGATCCCGGATCCCCTGCACCCTCTCCTGCAGCTCCTGCAGGTACACACCAGCAAACACCGCCAGCAACGCAGCGAGCAGGAGTATGACTGTGGCCAGAATGCCGGGCAGATGCAGCAGTGCAGGCAGCCATGGACCTGCAGCCGGGGTGCGAAGAATCAACAGCGTCAGTCCGCAGGAGAGGATGATCGAGCTGCAGAGCGACAGCCAGCGGTGGCGACTTTCCAGCCGAATCGCAGTGCGTCGGAAATAACTGTGCTGAGTCCTGATCCAGCCGTTCAGAATCGCCTCCAGCCGAGCCTGCTGACAGGCTGCATCCAGCGCATCGAATTCAGCCCTGAATTGCTGCGCAGGAAACGCCGCACTGCTCACCACGGCCCTGATCCACGAAAGATGACTGCGTTCACGCAGCAGATAGTTCTGAGCCACTGACTTGCTGATTCCGGCGAGCGACCAGTAGAACTGAATCCGCGTGGCCTCAGCCAGTGCACGGTAGTTCTCCTGCAGATAGGGCACTCGGAATCGCTCCAGCCAAATACTCCAGATCCACGGCAGCACAAACATCACGATTCCCAGAATGCTGCCGCGAACTCGCCAAATCTGTGATGCCGGGGATGCCTTCGGTGGCAGTGGCCAGTTCTCCGAAAATTGCAGGAGCAGAAATCCCGCGAACGCCAGCCACGGAGAAAACCTCAGCAGAGACTTTCTACCACGGTCCGCCCTGAGACTGATGGCGTTCACCGCCAGGTACGTCTGAGCCACTCCCTGAAGTACCGAACTGCATTTCAGAGACTGCATCGAATGCTCCGCCCCTGAACCCAGCTCAGGCGAAACGTTCGTCTCTGGAAATGCCTTCCACTGCAGCAGCACAGCCGCTGATTGGGAATCGCCGGATTCCGCCGCCGCAGCAGTCCCGAGACGGCGGTGCAGACTGCTGACCTCGTCCGCCAGACTCATGAGCTGTTCTGCCGCCCCCGCCTGCTCCGTACGCAAGGGTGTGAGGAATCGCCCGGATTCGGGATACCAGAGCTCCGGCAGAGGTGGTATGGCGGGGCGGACAGCTTCCGGACTCCGACCATTCTCCGCCCAGATGCGAAACACCGGACCGTTGTCTGCCCACGTCAGCGCGGAAACTCCAGGCAGCAGTCCCGGTGTCACCCCAAACAGACGCACCCGCAAAACGGCACTGGTACCACACTCACTGTCATCCGGAATCGCCGGCAAAGCAGTGGCATTGGCAGAGGCGGAGGTGGCGGCGGGGCGATTCGTCTGGTTACAGACCGCAATCAGCAGGTCAGAGCTGGCAGCAATAAACTCCCCGGCGCCCGAAAACGGCGATTGCGACGCTGTTCATTCCCGGCATCCGCAGCCAGCCGGCGCTGGAAAGCAGCGGCGTCGAGATCGGAATCTTCGAGGAGCAGCACAGGAAACAGGCTGCCAGGCTCAAGTCTTGCTGCCAGGTCCCGGAACTGCTGCTGCCGCTGCGCATTCTCATCACGCGCCGCACCACTCCGCAGAAAGCTGACGCTGTTTTCAAACAACGCCCCCGACAATACCGGCGAAGCTGACTCCGGCTCACCACTGGTCGGCGGCAGAAACGGCAACGGTGCCATCACCCGAATTCCCAGCTCCAGCGCAACCTCAGCCGCCAGCTGATCCGCACCAGGCGCCAGTGATGACAACAGTAGA
This sequence comes from Planctomycetota bacterium, assembly GCA_041161565.1. Classification (GTDB taxonomy): domain Bacteria; phylum Planctomycetota; class Planctomycetia; order Planctomycetales; family Planctomycetaceae; genus SXXK01. The sequence goes on from JBEAUF010000141.1 coordinate 6,688, forward strand.
ATTTGCGTGGCGTGAAGTGCCAGCGGAGGCACACACTCGGCAGATGACTGCTGAGCATCCGGCGGGAGTGAGCTGGCTGTTTTCGACGAGGCCATCAGCCGCTGAAACAGACCACGAATCTGCTCCCGCACACGGCTGAAGTCCTGCGGCTGCAGCTGCATATGACCAGTCACCCCGACGATGAAACAGGGCAGCCGCGGAGGAACTGCAAATGAGGCTGTATCCTGCAGGGACATCCCGACAAACTCCCCGAAAAATCCCATCGCCGATAAACACGCAGACCAGCACCAGCCTGCACACCTCCGCAACCACTCTCAATCACACCAGACCACACGCCTGCAACAGCGTTTGCTGCACCGTGAAGTCATGCTCATACGAATAGTCCGCAGGCTTTTCACCCCGAATGATCCGGGCCATATCAGCAGCATCATCCACATAACGCGTGTAGGCGGGCAGTGCGATGTGCTGAGAACCCGACTTCCATCTGCCGCGTGATGCGTTCAGGGTGAGCGTTGCGGATGGCGCATCCAGCGGCTGAATGTGCAGCGTGCCGCCGGTTCCACAGACGGTGAAATGCCGACGACTTCCTCCCTCCACTTCCAGTGCCGTCGATTTCACCGTCGCCAGCGCCCGCGGATACTCCAGCACCGCCAGCATGTTGTCCTGCAGCGTGTCGTCATCTTCACCGGAATGCCTCGCAAAACCACGCACCTGCTGCGGTGCTCCCAGCACTCGGATCACCTGATCCAGCACATGACAGCCCAGCTCGAACAGCATACCGCCAGGATACTCCGCCAGCTGCCGCCGATCCGCCGCTCCAACCACCTTGCTCATCACCGCCTGAACTTCGAAGACTTCGCCCAGCCAGCCCTCCCGCAGCAACTCATGCAACAACACAAAGCCAGGGTTGTAGCGATACATGTAGCCCAGCTGCACCAGCAGCTTTTTCGCAGCAGCAGCCTGCAGCAGCTTTGCGAAAGTCGGCAATGATTCACCGGCAGGCTTGTCGAGATGCACATGGCAGCCGGCTTCGATGCAGGCGGACGCGGCCTGAAGACTGTCGCGCACTCGAGTTTCCACCAGCACGGCCTGCAGACGAGGCTGATTGAGCAGTTCTTCCTGAGTCATCCAGGGAAGATCCCTGAAAACCGCCTGACGCTCAGCCGCCCCACGCAGCTGCGGATCAGGCTCCACAATACCAACCACTTCATAGTCGGGGGACTGACGATAAACAGACAGCTTCGTGGCGTGAGCGTGACCCGTGCCAATCTGGCCAATACGAATGCGATCGCCTGAGGCTGCAGATAACCCCTGGGCGAATAGGCCGCAAGCCGCCATTCCCCCGGCAGCCACTCCAACTGCAGAACCCGCTGTGAGAAACAGACGCCTGGGAATACCCGCAGTCGACATGACAACGCTCCTGATCAGTATTCTCACACATGCGTGAAGAGGAAATCCCCCAGATTTCCGGCTGCAGCGATTCGCCCGAACATCTGGCTTCCAACCAATTTTCGAATTGGCCATGCCCCGGAATTTGGGTAGATTAAGGGCTGGCCTGTCCGATGGAAACTCACAGCCGGAGTGTCGGCACCAATCGACAGCCAACTCCGTGCT
>JBEAUF010000156.1:0-79593 GCA_041161565.1 Planctomycetota bacterium
CCGCCACCCAGCCACAAACACCGGCAGCGGCACCGGCCGATGAACAGCCTCCGTTTGTTATCCCGCCGGTTGAATACCGTCCCCTTGACGACGAACTCAAATCGGAAATCCGAGACCAACTCCACGAACAGCGCATTCGCGAAGAGATCGAAAAACGCCTCGACATCGTGATGAACGGCCTGCAGAAACTGGAGCGAGAACGCTCCGCCAAACGCAGAGCCATTGTCAAAGCAGATCAGGCTATCGAACCGAAAGCCCGATCAGAAAAGCTCCGCGAACTCAATCCCTCGCTGCTGAAAAGCATGCAGGAACTCGGTCAGACCCACGGCTTTGCGTTCAAGGAAACCCAACTGCTGTCTGCCAGGGATCTCAGTACCGACGACATCGTGCCCGTCGGCACGGCCCAGGAAGCCACCTCGGGCACTCCCGTATTTCAGCTCGTTTTTGAGCTGTTTCCCGGCGAAAGTGATCCGTACAACGACGCCAATTTGTTCACCCGGAGAAAGGCCGTGAAGAACCAGTTCGCGGTAGAAGGGCAGGAGAGTCACTTCGTCTGGTGGATCACAGAGTTCTCACCATCTCACATTCCGGAACTAACCGACGATATTCGCAAAGAAGTGGTTCTGGCACTGAAGCGTCAGAAAGCACGTGACGAAGCCAGAAAACGCGGTGAAGCTCTCGCAAAAATACTCAACGACGAAGTCCGGAAGCCCGAAGCCGACCGCAAACCCGCCAGCGAATTGCTGCAGGGACAGACAATCCTTGACCAGGCTGATTCACCAGCAGTTGTGGTCCGCCAAACACAACTCTTCTCATGGCTGGAGCAGGATCTGACGCCGCAGATGAACTTCATGCAGCGTCCCCGTTTGAGGCTGTCATCAATCAACTACGCAGATGATTCCGGAGAAGAAGTCCGCTACGCCGGTGATCGCTTCATGCGTGCAGTGTTCGAGGACCTGACAACAGGTGGAGCCACTGTCGTTCCGGACGATGAGCTTGGCATTTTCTACGTAGCACAGGTCTCAGAGAGAATCGCCGACCCGGAGGTGCTGCGACAAATGTTCCTGCAGGAAGGTCGACAGTTCGGTTTCCGTCAGGGAAGCGTTGCCGATCTGGTTGCCGCAACAATTCTGCAGCCTGCCACGACAGCGTGGGTCGAATCCGTGTGGAAGAAATACGGTATCGATCGCACTGCTGCGGCGGACTAGTCGCTGTCGAAATCAATTAACAGCCGTTAGTTGACATCCCTTCCAGTCAGCCGATTCTCAATCGAATCGGCTCTGGCCCCAAGGTCGATCGCACTGCGCCGAATATCCTCGCCGCTAACGGTTGCCCTTGGGTACGTGTCAATCATCACAAAACACGGTCGTCCATCGATGTCGCGAATGGAGATGCCGCCATGGTGCATCACGGCATTCAGTCTCAATGCTTCCTCGTAGAATGACGGTCGAGCCTCGCAGCATAGGCTGTAGATCAGCAACAACCGATCCCCGGCAGGATGATTGCTGTTTTCGATGTAGACCGTCTGAGTGCGGTGATTTCGCAACAGCAGATGCACTCGAAAGCCACCCTCTGCCGTCTCGTTCCATGTGACGCCTGGCAAGCCGTGAAAGGCATCGTAGATCAGGTTCTCAAGATCGCGGGTGGAGCCCAGCACAGCCTGCAGAACCTGCAGCGCAAATCCGCCATCCCGGGGTCGCTGGTGCGGGTCACGATTCATCAGCAGCGTGGCACATTCGGCCATATCCAGCGGAATGCCGGGGTCAATCCGTCGAGGGCCTGGAGCGTTGGACGTCAGAATGGCCCGCATAACATCCGAAACCGAGCGGCCTTCGAAGGGCAGGCGTCCGGTGAGCATCAGGTAATAACAGACACCCAGCGCATAGACGTCGCTCGCCGGAGACGCCGGCGCCCCCTCGAACAGCTCGGGCGCCATAAAATGTGGCGTGCCAGCCAAACGTGCGCCCGAGAGGTCGTCGGAGAGAATGCGTTTAGCCAGACCAAAATCGGAAATCTTTGGCGTTCCCCCCGGAGTCACCAGCACGTTGTCCGGTTTAAGGTCACGATGAATGATGCCCAGACGATGGGCAATTGCCAGACCACCGGCAATGCCCACAGTCATCGATGTCGATCGGATCGGACCAATTGGCCCCTGAGAATCAATCTCTGACTGCAGCGAACCTCCGGGAACGTATTCCATTTCGAGGTAATGCAGGTGATCGGCCAGGCCGATTGCGTGCGTGGTCACGACGTTGGGATGCACGAGAGCGGCGGCAGCACGCGCTTCGTTCTCAAACTGCCGCACATACTCTTCATCGGCAGCTGTGTGGCGAGGGGAGAGGATCTTGAGCGCACAGAGGCGATGCAGGCTGGTATTGCGTGCAAGGTACACCAGCCCCATGCCACCGCGGCCAAGGAGTTTCTGGCACTGGTAGATACTGAGAGTCTGGCCGGGCAGCAGAGGCAGTTCGGTGACATCCGTGTTTTGTGCGGAGGCCGCAGGCGGATGTAAGAACAGGACGGTGTCCCGCCGAGCAGCTTCCGAACTGTCCGGCACAGCCAGTCCACACCGCGGACAGCTGCAAATGTCCGCATCGAAGTGATGGTTGCAGGCATAACAGTACAGAACAGCCACGACGTTTCCCATCCTGATCCAAGTGCACAGGTGACGCCCATATTGGATGATGATAACCTGAAAACATGGTCGGAGCGAGCGTGGAACCCACGCTGCAATTCGCCCCCCGCGACTGCCTCCGGCCGCGACAAACACCCGCTTGTTCTGATAGACTCCGGAAACTCGAGTTCAGCTGATTCAACCTGCACCCCCATTGGCCGTCCCCGATGGCCGCTCTCCCCTCTCCATCCGCACTACTCAAAGTTCACCCATGCCACGCGTTAAACCCTTTCAGGCTCTCCGCCCCGTCGCAGAACTGGCTGCGCAGGTCGCATCCGTTCCCTACGATGTTGTCAACCGCGATGAAGCCGCCGCACTCGCTGATGGTAACCCCCTCAGCTTCCTGCACGTCGTTCGCCCCGACATCGACTTTCCTCCGGACCACAATCCCTACGCTCCCGAAGTCTATGACACCGCCGCCCACAACCTCCAGCAGCTGATGACTGACGGCGTCCTGATCCGCGAATCCGTGGACTGCCTCTATGCGTACCGCCAGGTAATGAATGGGCGAGCCCAGACCGGAATCGTCTGCTGTGTGCATATCGATGACTACGAAAACAACCTGATTCTGAAACACGAAAAAACCAGGAAAAGCAAGGAAGACGATCGGACCCGCCACGTGCTGGCCCTGAATGCCAACGCCGGCCCCGTGTTCCTGACTTACCGAACGATCGACAGCATCAGTCGCCAGGCGGAACAGGCTGCTTCCGGAAAACCACTCTACGACTTTGTTGCAGTCGATGGCATCCGCCATACGGTCTGGAGAATCCCTCATCACCAGTCGCTGGTGGAAGCATTATCTGCAGTTCCCGCCTTCTACATCGCAGATGGGCACCATCGTGCCGCCAGCGCCTGGCGAGCGGGTGCTGAACTGCGAAAACGACTCCCGGAAGACCAGCAGGCCAGCGGCGAATGCAACTGGTTTCTCGCAGTGCTCTTTCCCTCTTCCGAACTGCAAATCCTCGCATACAACCGCGTCATTCGTGACCTGAATGGTCTGACGGTACCTGAGTTCCTGGAACGGCTTGATCGACTCGGAGACCTCCGGCAGACCGATAAACCGGTGCCCGAAGCTCCGGGGTCCTTCTGCCTCTTCATCGACCACCGCTGGTGGCAACTGGACATCTCTCCCGATCCGCTCCACGCTGCTGACCCCATCCGATCGCTCGATGTTTCGATCCTTGAACGACAGATACTCCAGCCGATCCTCGGCATTGAAGACGTCCGCACAGACCCGCGCATTGACTTCGTCGGCGGCATTCGCGGAACTGCAGAACTGGAGAGACTCTGCATTTCCGGTGACTGGGCTGCCGCAATCTCCCTCTACCCCACCACCCTTGAACAACTCATGGCAGTTTCCGACGCTGGCGAAATCATGCCGCCGAAAAGCACATGGTTCGAACCCAAATTGCGCAGCGGACTGCTGATTCATACACTGGACTGAATCACGGAAAGAAGATCTTCGATGTCGTTTCTGCTGGCTCTGCTTGTCGCTGTCGCCCCGGCCGACTGGCCAAAATTCCGCGGCCCCGCTTCCAATGGGCACGTGCCGCAACAATCAGTCCCCCTCCAGTGGTCCGATACGGAAAATGTGCAATGGAAGGTGCCCATTCCTGGGCTGGGCTGGTCCTCGCCTGCCGTTGTAAACGGCCGAATCTACCTGACAACCGCAGTCCCGCAGGGTCCCGGTCTCTCGCTCCGCGCTCTGGCGCTGGATGCCACCAGCGGCCAGGTGCTGTGGGATCGCGAAGTTCGCGGCATCCCCGAGACGCCGGCCATCCACACGAAGAACAGCCATGCCAGCCCGACCCCAATCGTTGAACGTGACTCCGTTTACGTTCATTTCGGAGCACTCGGGATGGCGAAACTCCGCGCTAACGACGGCGCGCTGCTGTGGCTCAACACCGAACTCAATTACCCTCCTCTGCATGGGAGTGGTGGTTCACCAGTACTGCATAATGGAAGACTTGCGGTTGTCTGCGACGGCAGCACGGACCCGTTTGTCGCTGCCGTTGATGCTGAATCCGGTCGAGTGCTCTGGAAACAACCACGGTCTGTCAAAGCCCGGATCAGTCACTCCTTCGTCACCGCCGCCATTGCGGAAGTCAACGGCCAGGCTCTTGTGTTGGCTCCCGGCCCCGATCACTGTGCGGCCTATGATCTGGCGACCGGCGAAGAAGTCTGGAAGGTACTTGCACCCGGATGGTCCGTTGTTCCCCAACCAGTCGTCGCCCACGGGCTGGTAATTTATAATCACGACTATGACAACCCGGAACTCATAGCCGTAAGACTGGGGGGCACGGGAGATGTCACGGAGAGCCACGTCGCGTGGAGACGCAAACGCGGCGCTCCAAGTACTCCGTCACCCCTGCTTGTCGGCGAAGATCTCTTCTGCGTGTCTGATGACGGAATTGCCACTTGCATCAATGCGATCACAGGCGAGCAGTACTGGATGGAACGACTCGGCGGAAACTACTCAGCCTCGCCAATTCTTGCCGCAGGAAGAATTCTGTTCCTCGATGAAAACGGCCGTGCAGTGTGGGTTGAAGCTTCGCGGGAGTTTCGAGAAGTGCGGAAGAATTCCATTCCCGGCCGAACACTCGCAACCCCCGCCTTTGCCGATGGTGCGATGTTCCTCAGAACGGACGAGCACCTTTACAGGATCCAGGCAGCGGCAAGCGATCCCCAGCGTTAGACTGCTTCGCTGCAGATCAATCGCACTATCCCACCAGCAGGCTCACAAAAACCACTGAGAACAACACGAGGAGCATGGTCGCGGACAGCAGGCTGGCAAATGCAGCCAGAGCATGGCCTCGGCGCGGGGCCAGATAGCCGACCAGACTGAGCACGAGGGCGACAAGGTTGAGAACGGCTCCGATGGCGCCGACGATCATCAGCCGAGTCAGCGCTGGTGCGTTCGTGCGAAGTTCGTCGATACTGCTGCGCGAAGCCGGCAGCTGTACGAGCATGTGCCGCAGCGTGGCGTAACAAACCAGAGCCAACACGGCGAAGACGAGCCCGGCCCAGCTGATGGGATGAAAGGAATCGGTGGCAGGAATCGTATTCCCGCGATTTTCCATTTGAGAATCTGCTGACATGTCAGGAATTCAGGGCAAGGTTACCACGAAAGGCAACTGCTCCGGCCCGTACGAAGCGCGTTCCTGCAGAGCATCATAGGCTGCAGAAACAAAAAAGGGAGGAAAGACTAAGTCTTTCCTCCCTTGGCACAGAACACAACAGGCGACAACTTTTGCGGAAAATGCAGAGCAGTCACCCGGATGCAGAGTCGACTATGGCTGCGGTTCGCTGCTGGCGAGTGGCACCAGAACGCTGATGCCATTGGCATCAACGCCGGACTGGCTGTCGTTGACATCCAGCGTGTCATTCAGCAGGCCACCGAAGGTGGTAGCGGTGACATCCGATACACCGGGGTAGGTGTAGGATTGGTTCAGCAGGCCAATCGCCTGGCTGAAGTCACCGAGTTCGTTGACCACAGCGTCGCGAACAGCGACGAGGCCAACCAACAGCCCCAGCACTGCGATCGTGGCAATCAGCAGCGCCTCGGAAGACAGCAGGAAACCATCCTCATTACCAATAAATCTCTTCAACACGCTCTTCATCCGTAAACTCCGTTTGAGCGATTAGCTGGCGAACATCCATAGGAGTCCAGTGCGCCAGATCCACTGGCCCGATAATGCCCGTGGAGCAACTGGCGCGCCCGATGGAGGAAGAAAACCTGAGTTGTGCGAGGAAACGCGACGGAATCCCCAAAAAACTGCCGATTCCTCCGAATTTACGCATTCCACCCCTATTCGCTGCGCGACAGAAACCGGAGTGAGCGACAGAAAGTGTCCTGATCACAGGGCGCCTGTTTCAGAAATAGGGCGCCCCGGCCTCGGAGTGTGTTTCCGGTTCTGCAAAAAAAAGAGCGAATGCACTAATGCATTCGCTCTGATGATCCAACCAGACCAGCGCCGAATTACGGAGCTGTTGCAGGCTCGCTGCCAGCAGTCGGAGCGCTGACGTTGATGCCGTTGGCGTCGGTGCCGCTGGCTTCGTCGCTTGTGTCGGTGGTGTCAGCAAGCAGACCGCCGCGGGTAGTGCCACTGGCGTCCTGAACACCGGTGTAGGTGTAGCTCTGGTTCAGCAGGCCAATAGCCTGGGCGAAGTCACCCAGTTCCTGGACGACTGCGTCACGCACAGAAACCAGACCAACGAGCAGTCCCAGAACTGCGATTGTGCCAATCAGCAGTGCTTCTGAGGACAGCAGAAACCCTTCCTCGCTACGGAGGAAACTTTTGAACATGTTCTTCATGGACACACTCCTAACACGTCATCTACTGGCAGAAAATTTCAGAGGCACAGCGAGCCAGTTCGCCCACCCCATGTGTACAGTTGACCCGTTTTGCAGGATCTATGCCAAATCGGCCGAAGGTCAGGCACTCCGGTTTCGCTGGGAGAAAAATTCGCCGTAAACCATGTTTTTCCGCGGAATTCGCACTGAGAATCGCTCCGAAGCCGGCTGCTAAAGACAGTAAACAATCTGGCTTAGCGCCCCGAAGCTGGAACAACCGCCCCTGTCAGGAGGCGCCTCAAACAACCAATTCACCGCAAAGCCTCGATTCTATTTAATACTCCAGAAACCCGGCAGAGCTCCTCCTTTTTGAAATATTGCCAGCAGAAAGTTTTTCCACCATACTTCCCGCTGCTCCCGACCGCGTTCTTCAGGCATTCGGGCAGCCAGTTTTCTCACGGTCTCCTCTGAATCATCGGACCTGCCATGCAAACCACGAATCGACGGGCATTTCTGCAAACTTCCGCAGGACTGGTGTTGTCTTCGTCGCTTCCTGTCCGGAAACAGCAGCGCGTTCTCGGGGCGAATGAACGATTAAATGTGGGAGTGGTCGGCGTTGGAGGACGCGGCGGTTCCAACCTGGATGCTGTGAGCCAGGAAAACATAGTTGCTCTGTGTGACGTCGATCTGGATCGCCTGGGCGCGGCGGCAGCTCGTTTTCCGGGCTCAAAGACCTTTGCTGACTACCGCCAACTGCTCGATTTCCCCTCCCTCGATGCCGTGGTGATTTCCACTCCGGATCACCACCACGCTCCCGCTGCTTCCCGTGCTCTCAAACGCGGACTGCACGTGTACTGCGAAAAACCACTCACACACACAGTGGCCGAGGCAAGGCAAATCACAGCTCTTGCAGCGGAGAAAAAACTCGCCACACAGATGGGCACGCAGAATCACGAGCATCCAGGTTACCTGCGGCTGGTTGAACTCCTCCGTACCGGAGCAGTTGGTGAAGTCACGGAAGTGCATGTCATTACAGACCGGCCTGGTCGCTGGTGGCCGCAGGGTTTGGAACGTCCCACAGACTCGCCCGTACTCCCTCAGACTCTGCAATGGGACCTGTGGCTTGGCCCGGCCGTCGAACGTTCGTGGAATCCGGCCTACGCCCCGTTTCGCTGGCGAGCATGGTGGGATTTTGGCTGCGGTGCGATCGGAGATATGGCGATTCACCTTGCGGACCCGGCTTTCTGGGGGCTTGAGCTGCATGGCCGCAGGGTGCGAGTGACATCCGAGGGTCCGCCACCGCACGCAGAAAGCGGACCAGTCTGGATGAAAACAAGGTTTGAATTCTCCGGGGACGCTCAGCATGGCCCTGTGCAGCTGAACTGGTACGAAGGCACTGCCCAGCCACCGCAACAGATTGCGGCTGAACTGCCGATGAACGGTTCTTTGTTCATCGGCTCAAAGGGACGCATTGCCATCGCTCACGATGGATTCCCCAAACTACTTCCGGAAGACAACTTTGCGGGCTTCACGGCCCCCAAGCCGTTTCTCCCCGAGTCACCCGGACACCACCGTCAATGGCTTGAAGCCTGCCGAACCGGTGCACGAACAGGCAGCCCTTTTTCCTATGCAGGCCCGTTCACAGAGATCATTCTGCTGGGAAATGTTGCTTACCGATCCGGCAGCACCATTGAGTATGACCCGGCAACCGGACGAATTCTCAACCAGCCATCCGCTGAACGCTGGCTGTCGAAGGCTTATCGAAAGGGCTGGGAGGTCTGAACTGAAATCGCCGCCGGAGGCCTGCAGCTAGCCTCGCGGATGGCACTTTCGATGCACGGCCTTCAGGCGGCTGTGTTCCACATGCGTGTAGACCTGCGTCGTACGAATGCTGGCATGCCCCAGCATCTCCTGAAGCGCTCGGATATCGGCACCACCCGCCAGCAAATGTGTGGCAAAACTGTGTCTCAACGTGTGAGGACTTATGTCTCCGCAGCCTGAGCGAACAGCATAGCGGCGAATCAGCGACCAAATCGATTCCCGAGCCACCCGGCGACCACTCCGGGATAAAAACAGCCAGCCATCATCACGTCCAAACCTGCTGACGAGCTGCTGCCGTTCCCCTCCCAGCCAATGACTCACAGCCCGTACTGCCAGAGGATTCAGCGACACAAGACGCTGTTTGTTGCCTTTCCCCGTGCAGCGACAGAAGCCCTCGGCCAGATTGATGTCACCCAGCTTCAGCGCAGTAATCTCAGAAACACGACAGCCGGTGGCGTAGAGCATCGCCAGGAGTGCACGGTCGCGGCTCGGATAGCGATCAGCAGCGGCCACCGGAGCCTGCAACAACGCATCCACCATCTCCGGACTCAGCACTCGCGGGAGCCGTTCCCAGAGTTTCGGCGAGCTGACAAGGTCCGCAGCACTCTCGGTGATTACGCCCTCCAGCATCAGATACCGGAAAAACATCCGGATGGCCGCAAGGCTGCGACCGATGCTGGGCGCGGAGAGATTCAGCGACTGCTGGTATTCCAGAAACTGTGTCAGCACTGTCACCGATATCTGATGCACCCCGGCCGCCTGAAAACTGCGATTCCAGGAAAGGAATCGCTGGAGATCACGGCGGTAGGCCGCCAGCGTATTCGCAGCCAGGCCGCACTCCGCCTCGAGATAGCTCAGGAAACCGGGCAGCCATGCGGCCGGATCGGCGGAACCTCCGACAGATGCCGGGGTTTCCGGAGGACGTTTCCTGCGGACCATGGCGTTGATCCTGATGCTGGTGATGGCCAGTGAATTGCTCAACCGACACTTCAGGCCGCGCATCGGCAATCCGGAACCGGTGGTTGAGCCTGTAACACCCACCTCGACAAGATTCCGTCATCCCGCGTCCTGGCAGGAAGGCTGCAAAAGTATTCCGCCTGGATTTTTCCGAAGTTATCAATTGGTTTTGAGAAGCCGCTGCGCTGCGAACGGTTTTTTCAGCAGAGTGTCTGCTGGCAGAAATCTTTTGATTTTGACAATTCGCAGACCCGATAGCGCGCCCTGTTGCCAGGTAGTGCTCAAACGGATCCGCACGCAGCATTTTTGATGAGGGCCGAACATGGCTGCCCCCGAATCAGTTTCCAATTGCCCGCATCTCTGCCGCGGGAGCGTACGCACCCTGCCGCTCGGCTGGCTTGGCGTTCTCTGCCTTGCGATGTGCCCCGATCCCCTGTTCTCACAGGATTCCTCTGAGACCTCAGACGGAGATTCGGCCGCCACGGTACTCAACACCTCCGCGGAAAATTCTTCGGCCGCAGCCGTGCCATCAGTCGCGGAAGTTCGTTCCTACACCTGCTTGCATCTGCCCGAATTTGCGAGGCGTGGCACACTGCAAATTGACGGACGGCTGACTGAGGCAGCCTGGGAGATGGCGGCATGGAGCGAGGAATTCATCGATATTGAGGGGCCGAGCAGGCCCCGACCGATGTTTCGAACAAGAATGAAAATGCTTTGGGATGCCCACGCCCTGTACATCGCCGCAGAACTGCAGGAGCCGGACGTTCGCGGTTCACTCAAAGGCCGAGATTCCGTGATCTTTCACGAAAATGACTTCGAGGTGTTCATCGATCCCGATGGGGACGGCCTGAATTACGGCGAACTGGAAATCAACGCCCTGAACACAGTCTGGGATCTGCGACTGCCCCGACCGTACAGTGCCGGTGGCCAGCCCGACGATGGCTGGTCACTGCAGGGGATGCGATCTGCCGTATGGGTCGATGGAACATTAAACGATCATCGCTCGCCCGATGCAGGATGGACGGTGGAAATTGAACTTCCCTGGAACGGCCTGCAATCGCTTCATGACACCTCACAGCCAGTGCGACGAGCCGTTCGCGATGGTTCGCTTGTACGCGGCTACGAACTGCTGGCAGCAGAGGCGGGGCAGGGAAGTGAACGCAGCGTCGCTGCTGTGAAGGAGCTACGTGTGCCTGTTGCAGGAGACGTCTGGAGGATCAACTTTTCACGGGTTCAATGGCCGGTGGAAATCAGCGGTGGGAAATATCAAACACCGTCAGGGGCACGCGAGAATAACTGGGTGTGGTCTCCGCAGGGCGTAGTGGACATGCATCGCCCTGAAACCTGGGGAAGACTGGTCTTTGCTGCGGCACCAGCTCAGGAGAACGGCGGCCGGGGGCCGGTCAGGATCATCAGGCGATAACGGCAGCCGGTTGCTGGAATCTGATGTCAGCAGTCAGCCGGCAACGGAGCGTTAGAAGCGGATAGCTTCAAGATAAGCAACGCCCGCAGCAACCCGACCATGCCGATGCAGACAACGCCGGACTAACCCATCTCGGACGTCCTGCGTGGGTGGCTGAAGCTGAAGAAGCGCGCTTTGAAGCGCAGTTTCGGACTTTGAGTCGAACAGCTGGCCGTACCCAAGGGCGTCCAATCGCTCGGGAAAAGCACCGTGATCAGGAAGCAGACAGGGCACTCCCGCCAGTGCCGCTTCCAGCACGTACAGGCCTTTGGGTTCCTTATATGCGGTTGGAACGCAGAGCCAGTCGAGCTGCGACAGGAATTCGAACTTGCGGATTCTGTCCGGGGGACTGCCGAGCCAGGCCAGGCGATCGCCCACGACGCTGCTGACTGTGGCAAGTTTTTTCTGGAATTGCTTTGCATGCCTGGCCGGAAGGTAGCCGGCGATCACAAACCGCAAATCACTCCGTGTTTGCAGTGCTGCAGTGGCAGCATCAAGAAACTGGAAGGCCCCCTTTTCGGGGCAAATCCTCGCGAAGTACCCCACGGTCGTAACATCGGCATTCCGCCGAGCCGGGACATTGATTCCTTCGGGCATGTTTTCCACGATCAGCGGAACACTGTGGAACAGCGAGTGATCAAGTGACAGGTAATCGGCCATGAAATCCGCATAGTATCGACTGTGGGTGAGGAACCCGTCGAAGTGTTTGCAGTTGTCGTGGATGAGCTGCAGTGCCGAGGCTTTCCACGGTTCCTGCAGATCCTGCAGAAAGATGTCGTCGCCCTGAATGAGGCAGAGCAGGCGACCATTCCAGAGGCGTCGAAGCTCTGGAACCACGCCGGAGAGCAGGGCATTGCTGAAGATAACCACGTCTGGTCTGAGTTCAGCAGTGATGAACTGCACCAGTTCCCGGATTTCTGCGGCGCAGGGACCACTGGTCCCCCGCAGCATATCCACGGTCAGTGGCCCGAGATCCGAAGCCTGGGTACTGCTGCCAAATCGCGAAAGCAGCCGCACGATGGCGGGCGTATCGAGCCAGCGTTTAAATGCTCGAGGCAGATATCTCCAGCCCGGCAGCCGCGAATCAAGGTACACGTTGATGCCGCCCAGAAACACCTTTTCGCCAGCCGCGTTTTCTTCATCAACGCGAATGGGTGTGTAAGTTGGGAGCAGCAGCGCATCAGCCCCCGCCATCCTCAGAGCCCGAACAAGAGTGTTGTCCTGCATGCAGGAACCGCAGAACATTCCGGCTCCACCCGCTGTGATGATACAGATTTTCATCGCGGCGATCTCCGTATGTTTGCCAGAGGCCCCGGCAGCATCTGCTTCCGGAGCCCTCGCTGAATGCAGTGAATCAGCAGCGAGCCAGCAGGCTGGTGGCCAGTGCCAGCACGTCATCGTTCGTTCGGGCGGCCTGCTCCAGAAGATCGGGGCGTCCGGCATCAAGGCAGGCTGTAGTAAAGGAAAATCCGTTGGGATCCTCCATTCGGCTGAGCCATGGCGCGACGCGTTCGAGCAACTGTGGAGCGCGGCCAACGCGGTTGGCCAGATCGATCAGCACAAAAGCGATCATCCGCTGATCAGCGGCATCCGGCTCCTGCTGGAGTCGGGCGGCAAACCAGTCAAGCCCCCCCTGTTCATCTTCTCCCGAGAGCGTCCTGAGGAAGCAGATACTGGCCGTGTAGTAATCGTCGAAAGGCACATCCGCCGGGTAGCGAAGATGTTCACTGAGCTGCTGGCCGTAGCAGGCGAGCTCCACCGCCAGCTTCAGTTCCGGATCCTCGCGCTGCAGATTTCGAGCAAAGCCAACGATGGAGTGCAGATGGGACACGTCGATGTGATAGTTGCCGTCCGCAAAGAGGAATTCCCGGCCGACAATCAGCTCGCGGAGCGGTATCTCGGGTCGCAGCAGGGGCTGCCGACGCTCAATATCCCGACGCACGCTGCTCTGAAGATCCGTGTAAAGATGTCGCACAAGAATTGCGGCCGCCTGCCGACGCTCTTCAGGAGTCATCTGAGCAATTACCTGGCTCATGGCAGTCACTGTGTTGCAGGTACCATGCGTTCGCAGCAGCAGCCGGATACCTTCCACCATGTGGGCGCCATCATACAGGGCCAGATTCAGCAGCTCCTCACGGTCCTGATCAGAAAGGCGAGCGTAATCCGCCACCTTAGTCTGGATTGCCTGCCGAATCGGCTCAGGTTCCTGAATCGTTCGGAAGTAGGCCCACGCGTCGGCCAGCATGCCGTGTTCAAGGAACAGCTGACCGATATTTCGAGCGGTGTCTGTCCATGCTGTTCGAAAGGTTGGCTCGAGCTCCCTGGGGACATCGGACAGAGCAGCAGGACGGGTGATCTTAAGGCCCATACGGCGACGGATGCCGATCATGCGGGCGTCGAACAGTCGATGAAAGTCCCGTTGCTCAAGCAACACGGCTTCAAGCGCTGCGAGTATGGAATCCGGCTGGCCGGGCTGCAGCTGTTTTTCAAAGGCGGCGATGGTTGTCATAGACGCAGTTCGCGATTCTTACTGAAAGGTGTTTTCAGGGCATCAGAAACGGGCAACCTACTTCGGGCCGGGAGGGCAATATTCTCTGAGCCACGAGAAAATTTCGTTGTGCCAATACCTGCTGTTGGCCGGTTTGAGCACCCAGTGACCCTCGTCGGGAAAGTTGATGTACTTGCTGGGCACCCCAAGACGCTGCAGGGTTGTGAACAGCTGGTCCCCCTCGGAGACGGGCACGCGGAAGTCGAGATCGTTGTGGATGATCAACATCGGTGTCCGAAAGTTGGCCGCGAACCGATGGGGGGAGTGCTTTTCGTAGGATTCGCGGTTGGCCCCCCACGGAGGACCACCGTGTTCGTACTCGTCAAACCAGAGTTCCTCGGTCGTGGCGTACATGCTTTCAAAGTTGTAGACGCCACAGTGCGTCACAAGAGTTTTGAACTTGGTTGTATGGCCCTGAAACCAGTTCATCATGTAGCCGCCGAACGAAGCACCTGCGGAAAACATCCGCTGCGAATCGATGTAGTCCTGCTTTTCGAGGAATTCCAGTCCGGCCATCAGGTCAACATAACAGCGGCCCCCCCAATCCCCGCTGATCTGGTCGGTGTATTTCTGGCCAAATCCGGTGCTGCCCCGAGGATTTGGAGCAGCAACGACGTAGCCCTGGGCTGCCCAGATCTGAGGATTCCAGCGAAAGCTCCAGCCGTCCGACCAGGCGCCCTGGGGACCACCGTGGACCAAAAACGCGAGCGGCCAGCGGCGACTTTTGTCGAAGCCCGGTGGCTGCAGAATCCACATCTGCATGGGATCACCATCGGCACCCGGAACTTCCACCGAGGATGCGTCAGGGAGATCCAGTTGTGCGAGCAGCTCGGCGTTGGCTCTGGACAGATCCAGACCTGGCAGACGAGTGCGGAGGATTTCGGGTTCCAGTAATGCCGCGTAGACTTCCGGGGGAGCGGTCAACCGACTCCGGTTGCAGACGAGAACTGCTCCGTCAGCCGAGACTGCGAGCCCGGAGAATGTACCTGCACCCTGTGCCTTTTCGACCACGTCGGGTTTACTCACGGTGATACCGAAGACCGGTTTCTCTCCACGAAACTCAGCAGTCGTGAGCAGCCGCTGCTCGTCCCTCCAAACAAGTTCATCGAACGACAAATCGATTTTCTCGGTGAGCGAACGCGGCTGACTGGTAAGAGTCCCGTCCGGCTGGCAGTCCGCCAGCATGATTTCCCACTTGTCCGCCTCATAACCGGCTCGACGCTGTCTGCGATACGCAAACTGACGCCCGGAGGGCGAAAACGTCGGCAGACCATCGGCAGCCGGATTTGACTCGGTGAGAGTCTGCCAGGAAGTGGTTCCGCCTGAGATGGGCACGCGGCACAGGTCGTAGTTCGTGCTCCACGCCTCATTCAACGCTGGCACAGCAGTAAATATCAGATGTGAGTTGTCCGGGGAAAAGCAGAAATCCGCCGTCGCCGAAAAGGTACTTGACGTGGGATATGCGTCACGATCCCCCGGCGTCACGTCGCGTGGAACCCCGGCCCGCAGCTCCCACTCCGACACCGGCTCAACATCAACCACAAACAGGTGCTGTCGCTTGTCCTCAACGTAGCTGTCCCAGTGCCTGTAGAACAGCCTGCGATGAACCCGCGCCTTCACCGGAGAAGCTGCACGCTCCTCATCCAGAGCTTTGTTCTTCGCGTCGCTTTCCGAAAACGGCAGAGTTGAAAACTCGGGAGCAACTGCGGAAACGAACGCGATATGCCGCCCATCCGGAGACCATACCCCGCTGGAAGCGCCGGTACTGATACTGGTCAGCTGCCGAGCTTCGCCACCGAGTGAACTGATGACCCACAGCTGACTGCTGCCGGAGCGATTTGATTCGAATAAAATCCAGCGCCCGTCCGGTGACCACCGCGGATTGGAGTCGCGTCCGGAGGGGTTGGTGAGCTGACGCGGGGGCGAACGGAGATCCGTGGGCGCGACCCACAGGCGGGACACCGATTTATTCAACCGGGAATCCGTGATTTCCGTCACAGCGTAGGCCACCCACTGTCCGGTGGACTCAAGCGCTGGGGCCCCCACACGCCGAAACGACAGCAGATCCTCAACGCTCATCGGTCTCCGAGCAGGAACAGGAGCTGGACTGGACGTCTGAGCAGTCGCCGAGGACATCAGGATCACCAACAGCCCCACAGCAGAAACGCGAACCAGCAACGATCCGATCATTGGGAGGCTCCAAAACTGAATAACGATGCCAGCTCCGGCCGGCCGCCTTCAGCAGCAGACTCCGGATGGTCAAGCCCAAAGCATCTCACAAGGCACGGTCCACTGTCCAGCGAACAGGGACACCACGCGAGATTTCCCCCGGATTTGGGGCACGCTCAGCCAGCGGGCCCGAAATACGGCTGCGGCTACGCAAGCCGTCAAAACGGCGGGACCATCTGAAAAAGTTCGGCACAGCAGTGCGTGTTGCCGTCGGCAAAGGCCGCACAAGACCGCCGCGCTCAGTCTTCGCCCAACCAGCCCGGACCATCCTCAAGCGTCAACGGTGCTCCGTCGTCCGCATCAAACGTGTCCTCCAGCAGACCACCGGAGGTGCTTGCCGTGCCACCAGCGTCAGTCACACCGGCATACGAGTAAGCCTGATTCAGGAAACCCATGGCGTCAGCAAAATCATCGAGCTCCGTAAGCACACTGTCTCGAACGCTGGTGATTCCCACAAGCAGTCCCAGGATGGCAACCGTGGCAATCAGCAACGCCTCTGATGAAAGAATAAATCCTTCCTCATCCGCAATGAAATTCCAGTACAGCGTGACACACATTGGAACTCCTTCATGACGACAGCACACACTTGCCTGATGCGATCCCCGGTGCCGGGTGCCAGCCGCTGACAATCGATCGCCGGCCGCACTTGATACTCTACAGACGGCAATTGCCGAGCCCGTTATGAAAAGGATTCTCGGAGGCGAAAAAAGGGAGTTTTCCCTATCAAAGACGGCAAGCTGAGCAGCTGATTACGATCGTAGGGCCGAGAATGACGGTATGGTGGCCATAGAGCGTCCCGGATATCGGGCGCCCGACTGTCCCTGGGGCGCCCCAATTGCAAAGCAGTTTTGCGGAACTCACTGCAATTTCATCGTTGGCAGCCATACAATTCAGACTGCCGGGGTCCGTTCCTCAGCCGCAATCACATTCGCCACGATCATTTCCACCGCCCCCCGGGACACCTGGCATGCCAGCCTCCAGCTTTCTGATTGCATGGGCCCAGCTGACCCATCAGCGAGTGAAACTGATCGTAGCCTGCGCCGGTGTCGTGGTCGCCGTGATGCTGATGCTTGTGCAACTCGGGATCCGTGAAGGGGCCATGGACAACAGCGTGGCCATCGCCCGCAGGTTCACGGCCGACCTGGTAATGGTCAGCCCACGAACGAAGACCATTTTTGCCTCAGCCACTTTTCCCCGGGTCCTGCTGTACCGCGCAGGGGCGCTGCCTGAAGTGGAGAAGGTAACCGAGATGTACATGGCCCAGGGACGCTTCCGCAATCCATGGGATCGGCTGGAGTTTCCTGTGAGTCTCTACGGAATCGACCCGCAGGACCCCATGATGCAGCTCCCGGGAATTGAAGCTTTTACCCAGGAGTTACAGGAGCAGGACCGGGTACTGTTTGACGGACTCAGCCGCAAGAACTACGGCCCCGTACTTGGATTTCTCCGGCAGCAGGGAATGCTGGACGTGGAGGTCAACCTGCGAAAAGTCCGCATTATTGGGGCGATCAACGTCGGCATCTCGATAAATACGGATGGCAACCTGTATATGTCGCCAGCCAATTTCCTGCGACTGTTTCCCGACCGTCGCCCCGGCGCGGCGGACGTTGGACTCGTTCGACTGCAACCTGGCACCGACGTCGAGCAGGTCCGCAGGCGTTTGCAGCAACTCGCCGGTAACGAAGCGAAAGTCATGACCCACGAAGAACTCGTCAATGGCGAAATTGCCTTCATCCGCGAAAATGCACCGATCGACTTCATCTTCGGCATGGGTGCGGCTGTTGGCTTTTTTGTGGGCTTCGTGGTTGTTTATCAGATCCTCTACACAGAAGTGACCAACCACCTCCCGCAATACGCAACACTCAAAGCCATGGGGTTTTCAGACAGCTATCTGCTGCGAGTCGTCTTTCATCAGGCCATGCTCCTGTCAGGTCTGGGCTATCTGCCCGGTTTCTTTCTCGCCATCGTGCTTTACCGCGTGGCAACCAACGCAATTCAGATGCAGTTTGAAATGACAGTCTCTCGAGCAGCGCTGGTGTTCTGCCTGACGGTTCTGATGTGCTGCCTCAGCGCTCTCATGGCCATGCGCCGGATCCGCACTGCAGATCCGGCCGAGGTTTTTTGAAGGCTCAGGAGCCTGCAGGGGCTGGGTTTGTAAAAATGACAATTCAGCTCGCTTGTAATTTTTGCAACGGCCACTCCTGCACACTCGCCGTTGCCCCAAATCAATTTCCAAACCGCGCTTTATTAAAATCACAAACCATTACCAAATAACGATTTACAACCTTTCCAAAACAATTTCAGAAGCTGACCGTAAAGATTCAGAGGCCATTGGCACGCAGCTTGCATATTACTTTGCCAGAGAGACGGAAACTGAATCTGAGATCGTCAGTTCCGTGCCGTGGACCTGAGAGCTCCACGGATCCGTGAGAGAGATGGGCAGTTCGCCTGAGAAACGAATTGCCGACTGCAAGTGCCTGAGAGACCTTGCGGTCCACCACAAAGCCTCCGAGTTCCCCTGAACCGGAGGTTTTTTTGTGCGCGCATGCGATCGATGCCGGTGACACGCGCCGTCCGGATGACCGCTCCTGAACGGCCGTCACCACATCGACAGGGTTTCAGCAAACAACCTGGTCTGATACAACCACGGCAACAGCTCCCGTCCCACTCCGCACCGTTGTCGGCCAACTGCCGCCGGTTTATCTCCAGAGGAGTTTTTTCGTGCATCAGATTTCGTTTCGAACCTGCCTGATCTTCACCGCCATTCACCTTCTGTCGCCGGGCAGCATTCTCGCGGATGACCTTGCACGCGGACTGGTGTTCCTCGCTCCATTTGACGGCAGCTTCGATGCAACCGTCGGCACTGACCGCACCCTCTGCACCGCAGAAAATCTCAAGCGCCAGGTGATCAGTCGGGGAAATCAGCGTTCCGACGTGCACCTTGTCCCCGACGCCGGCCGGTACGGCGGTGCGTTGCGTTTCACCGATGGCGCGGCCACCCAGGTAACCATGTTCCACGGCAGCAACACGGGCTACCGCAGCCAGAATTGGTCAGGCACAGTATCCATGTGGCTGCGACTGAGCCCCGATGAGGATTTGAAGCCCGGCTACTGCGATCCCCTGCAGATCACCGACAAGGAATGGAATAACGCCGCTTTCTTCGTGGATTTTGACAAGGATCTGCCGCGTGTGTTTCGACTGGGTGTCTTCCCCGACTACAAATCCTGGAATCCTCGCGACACCCCATGGGAGCAGATCGCAGTTGCCGAACGCCCGATGGTGCCGGTACCACGCCCGCCCTTCCGACGCACCGAATGGACGCATGTGGCATGGACTTTTTCAGGACTCAACAGCGATGGCTCCGACGGACTCGCCGAACTTTACCTCAACGGCCAGTCCCAGGGCAGGCTGAAACGCCCCATGACCTTCTCATGGCAACTCGACAAAACCGCAATTATGCTTGGAATTGCATACACGGGTGACTTCGACGAATTGGCCATCTACGACCGCGCCCTGTCCGCCGCAGAGGTCGAGACACTCTATCGCCTGCCGAAGGGTCTGACGGGAATCATTCCAGCCAGTTCCGGGAACCGTTAGGCATCATATTTTCTGCGGAGCTCGTGCGCCATTCCGCTGAAATTCGTCTCCACCGGAGAAATCCGGAACCGGAGCACCGGTGAGGAGTGAAAAGTGGGGGCCCCTCAGCGCGGGCTGCAGCGGGGCCGAGGAGTCCGCGTCTGCAGTCGGGAACTCGGCAATCTCAAAGATCCGGGACACCGCCGGATCAGCATGGCCGTCACTGCGTTCGGGCACCGCAGTCAGCCTGACGGCCTTGCGGTCGGCTGCCGCCTCCAGAACTGCACCCAGTGGTCCGGCCAGCAGTGCTGGGAGCAACACGGCATCGCCCCAGAGTGCCGCAGCGACCAACGCTGCCATGATCCAGCCGAAGCGGCTGATCAGCAGCAGTTCGACCGGCATCAGTGCCAGCATTCCCAGAGCGATCACAGCCGAACTCTGCCAGAGTGCCGGGCCGCATCGGGCCAGTGCCTGTGCGGCTGCAGACCTGCGATCCAGGCGATTCTGCAGACCATCACGAAACGCCTCAAGCATGTGCAGGGTTCCGTCCACAGCGATTCCCATGGCAACTGACGCAGTAATCATGGTTCCAACATCAACGCGAATCCCGCAGGCACTGATCAAACCAAAAACAATCAGCACCGGCAGCACATTCGGCAGCATGGCAATCAGACCGGCTGTCACGCTCCGCAACTGCAGCGACATCACTCCACCGATCAGTACAAAGGCCACTCCAAAGCTCCAGATCAGGCTTTCCAGCAGAGCCTGCTGGGTTCTTAGAAAAATCGGCACCAGCCCTGTCACGGTGCAGACAGGAGCCCCGCCATTGAGCCCGGCAAGTTCAGTTCTCGTAATCTCCGTCAGCTCCTCGGTCAGCTGTTCGAAATCGCTTTCTGAAAGAATACAAGCCTGACAACCGATCCGCCAGATCTCATCCCCGGCGCGGTGCAGCACCCGCCGGCCTTCGGCGTCCAGCGAGGCTGTGCGGGACGGTACAGCCAGCAGCGAAGTGATCATCGAAGGCTTTTCACGAGGCGCCGTCACGGCCTCACGAATGCGATCTTCCAACAATTCACCTCGAACCCTTCCCCCAGGCCTGCGAGACGCGCGCGGCACCTGCCCTGAACCTTCCCCGGCCGCCTGTTCCGCGTCCGGACAGATAAAGGAAGCAAGTGATAAAGCCCCGCTGATCTGAGGGTGCTGCTGCAGCCGTTTCTGCAGACGCATCACGGCCCTCGCACGCTGCTCCAGTGACAACGTCTCCTGCAGCGTCGCATTGAAGCGAACGATCGCGTCCACAGGCACAATGCCTGACAGCTCATTTTCTATCCGCTGATAGTCCTGAACGAGATCTGAGGCCTTTGGAAAACTGCAGATGGCGCGGGTCTCGGTTTTGAAATCAGCAAGACCTGCAAACGCCGCGGCTGCGGCTGCCGCTGTCAGCAGCAGGTTCACTCCGGACCAGTTCAGCAGCCATCGTCCGAAGCGTCCCCACACGACGGAATCCTGCTGTGCAGCAGGCAGCGGAGGCTCCGGCCAGAGTCGCATCATTGCTGGCAACAAATACAGCACGGCTGCGAGCGACAGCACACAGCCAATGGCCGCGAACAAGCCGAATTCCCGAACCGGGATCAGCGTTCCGGAGACGAGTGATCCCAGCCCGATCGCCGTGGTTCCAGCCGATAATGCACAGGGCAGCCAAGCCTGACGAACCGACTCCGCCACTGCCACCGCCGGATTACCGTGCGGAGACTGTCGCCAGTAGTTGCAAAGGTGCATGGCGCCAGAAATGGTGATGACAAACAACAGCGTCGGCATGACAGCCAAAACCATGTTCATCGAACCACCCAGTGGTGTAACAAGTGCTGTCGCGGCCATTGAGGTCAGCAGGGCGGTCAGCTGTACCATCAGGCACAGGCGGAAACTGCGAAGCATGAACCATGAGCAGGCAAATCCCACACAGGCAGACGCCAGAATCGGGGACCGCAGCCACAAGTTCCAGGCGGCGGCATCGGAGTTCCAGGCGGCCTTGCACACTGCCGTATTCAATTCGGCAGCCGCAACGCTCCGCCCGCCCAGCCACAGTGACTCCGGGCTGATACCGGCTTCAGCTGCCGCCGTCTGAATGGCGGCTATCGTTGCTTCATGGTCGAGACTGCCTGCGTCGCTCAACAGAACCGAGACACCAGCGGTTGCCCCCGGCACCTGCCAGAGATCGGTCACCACCGGCGCTGTTCCCAGACCATCAACCTGCAGCTCCCGCAGGGCCTGCAGAAATTCCGCGTTCCGCTGCTCCTCACGATGCATGCCGTCCCAGGACAGTTGCACATCGGCCTTTCGCTGATCCGTCACGTAGGCAGACAGATCATCAAACAGGCTCCACGCGGCCGCATCATCCGGAGCCAGACGGGCTGATGACGGGGCCGGGAGCACCCGGGTCACGCTGCGAACCTGAATGCCGAATCCTCTCCGCCCCAGCTCCACCGCGGCCTCTGCCACACTCTGCGCAAATGGCTGAGCAGTTTCGCTCAAAGCCAGACAGATCGGCCCATCTCCGGTCAGAAGTCCCGAGGTGCGTTTCAAAGCCTCTTCGAGCGATACATGCTGATCACGCATGCGACGCAGAAGGTCTGCCGGACGTGTGACCGCGGCCACCAGGGGCGACCCGCCTTCGCGTTCACCCGTCAGCATTGATCCCGCCAGTTTCAGCGAAAACTCGTCAATCTTCGGATCGGTAACCGAACAGCCATCCCACGATACCAGGATCCGATCCTGGTCCGGAAACAATTCCTGATGCCAACTGAGCAGCTGTGACTGTTCATCATCCTGTGGCAGCCAGCCGGCAACATCATTCTTCAGATCAAGATGCGTGAGAGAATAGGCCATCAAGGGCAGCAGAAACGCGGCCAGAGCGAGCAATCGAACGGAACGTTTCCGGTCCGGATGTTCCCCATGGAGCTGCGTTTCCAGCATTTCTGCAACCTTCCTGTCGAGTCCCCTGATCTGGTTCGGGATTCGCGTCCCGCTCTCCTGCATTCGGCAATTCCTGCCGGCAAACCAAACTCGAAAGCGTTTTCTGCCGCGCCGCTGCGGAAGCCCCGGAGACCCGGATCATTTGCGGCATCTGGAGAAAACAGCGAACTTCCTCCCGAACTGCCGCGTTTGCCGTTTAAGCAATCTCTGCCACCTCGCTTGCTCAAAGTTGCAATTGCCAGCCAAACAGCGTTCAATCCGGTTTTACGCAATCGGCCGCTTCAGGTGTTTTCCCCAAAAACGCCGGCCAGGCGGCGCCGTCTTCCCAGGAAATCTTCACACATGCTGGCTGGATGCTTTCCGGCGGCTCGCCGAGTGGAACTGGTCGAAGTGCCCGAACCAGCATTCCCGGACGCCTCGCTGCCACCCGAACAAGTGCTTTTTCAGCCCGAAGTCACCTGCCTGTGCGGCTCAGATTTGCCTTTTTTCGACGCCGCTTTCGAAGGCCACCCGATTCCCTATCCACAACCCGTTGGTATGTCACTCCACGAGATGGTGGGCACAGTGATTCGGTCCACCAGCAATCGCTGGTCTGAGGGCCAGCGTGTGCTTGCTGTTCCACTCGGTCAGCGTGGACTCTTCGAACGCTGCGTCGTCCCGGCCGACCGCATCGTTCCCCTGACTCCGGGGCTGGCTGATGAATTTGCAATGCTTGCCCAGCCCTTCGGAACCGTCATTCACGCACTCAAAAAACTCCCTAACATGATCGATCGTGACGTGGTTGTGCTGGGGCAGGGGCCCATCGGCCAGATGTTCAATGCAGGCCTGCGAAATCTGGGCGCTCGCCGCATTATCGGCATCGATCCACTCCCGCTGAGACTCCAGCACAGCCACCGGCTGGGCGCCACTCACACCATCGCCGCAAACGGTCGGGACTCGGTTGAGCAGGTCCGAAAGCTGCTTGATGGCGAGCTGCCGGATGTGGTAGTCGAAGCCGTAGGCCACCGTGCGCATGCGGTCAACGATGCAATCGAGCTTGTACGCCCCGAGGGTCGCGTGCTCATTTTTGGCGTACTCCCCACGTCCATCGACGGCATTAACCTTCGCGCTGCGCTCTGGAAAAATGCTCAAATTCTTACCAGCCTGCACCCGGACTTTGAACGCACATTTCCCCTGGCCATGCAGTGGATCGCGGAAGGTCGCGTCAATCTGGCACCGCTGATCACGCACCGCTTTCCCCTGAATCAGCTGCAGCAGGCGTTTGACGTTTTTCGTGATCGCACCGATGGGGCACTCAAGGTGATCGTGCACTTTCCGGCATCAGTCTTCGGACAGCAGGTGCAGATCAGCCACCGCTGATCACAGCCCTGCCAGGGGTCATTCCCTCAATCTCAAGCTTTTTGAGGTACTCACATGGCGAAAAAAGCCATCCAGACAGACAGTGAACGGCACCGCACAACCGGCTTCGCCCGCTGCGGCGAGGGAGCGGATGGTCCCGCTACGCCGGCTCAGCTTGTGCATGACGGAGACACCATCAACGTGCAGCTCGACGGTAATCTCGGCCTGAGGCTGCTTGGCGTTGATACTCCTGAGATCAGCTTCTCGCTGCCGACCCAGCCCGGATCCGGTAATAAGTCCGTCTTTCTCGGGCTCGATGACCCCCGCTGGACCGAATTCCTCGCCAATCCTTTCGCCGATCGCTGGGGCCCCCTGCCTGTCTCCATCCCTGATCGTCTGCGCGCCTGGTTCTCGGCTCGCACGGGTCCCGATGCCGCCGTCGCCCACTACGAACATGCTGTCGCCTCGCGCGAGGAATTCCGCCGTCAGGTGGAACGGGACATGCAGATCATGCAGCAGGATCCCCGCACCTTCCGCTTCTACATGAACTTTGGATTCGAAATCACGGATGGTTACGGTCGACTGCTCTGCATGCTCAACCGCAATCAGCCCAATCCCACACAACCCACTCCCCGGCCTCCCACCTACAACCTCAGGCTCCTCGAACGCGGCCGCGCATTCCCCTATTTCATCTGGCCTAATGTCAATCCATGGGAACGACCCGAAACCATAGATGAAGCCGTAATTCCCCCCGGAGCCGCCCGCAGGATGGCGGAAGCAGACAGCGAACTCATCCGCGCACGCGGCGCCGTACGCAAGGCCCGCAGCGAACATGTTGGGATCTTTGACACCATGCGTCCGCTGCTGCTGGAACCATTCGAACTTCGCAGCCTTGCCCGACGCAGCAACCCCTCAAGATTTCTCATCGACCTCAACTCCGATTCCAGCGAACTCATTCACCCGTTGAACTACCCGTCTGTACCATTCCCGGAAGACCGACTCTGGATTCCCAGCTCCTACGTGCCGCTCTTTGAGAAAGCTGGCTGGACCCGCCAGCAGGCCCCAGCATGATGCCGGCTGGAGCTGCCGCAAACAGCATCGCTGCTGCTGAATCCTTCCGACGGCTGGCCGGCCTGCCACAGCACTGGACGCCCGCCGCGGCCGTTGTGCTGGGCTCCGGCCTTGGCGGAACTGCCACTCGCCTGCTGGACAACGCCACACACCGGACGCACCTGGCCTCCGGATTCCCGGTTGTCGAGGCCGCGCAACTTCCCGGTATGGCACCGTCGCGCGTCGCCGGGCACAGCGGACAGTTTGCCGCCGGATTCATGGACGGAGTCCCGATCCTGTTCCAGCTGGGACGCATTCATGCCTACGAAGGGCATTCGTTTCACGCGGTGACCGCCAGCGTCCGATTTTTTGCAGCACTCGGCGCTCCCATCCTGGTACTGACAAACGCGGCCGGTGGAATTCACTCGGATTTCCGCCCGGGAGATTTCATGCTCATTCGCGATCACCTCCGCATGCCAGCAAACATCAGCGTCACCTGTTCCGGCCTCACAAATGCTTCCATCCAGCATCGCGGCCTGTGGACCCCGGAATTACTGAACACGGCCCTCACTATCCCTGGAGACCTCCATCTGCATTCTGGAATCTACGCCATGATGCCGGGCCCAGCCTACGAAACACCCGCCGAAGTCCGCATGCTCCGTGCACTCGGAGCCGACGCAGTGGGGATGAGCACCGTTCCGGAAGCTCTGCAGGCCGCAGCGCTCGGTATCCGCGTCCTTGGTATCTCGTGCATCACAAACATCGCAGCAGGACTGCAGAATCATCCGCTCAGCCACGCCGAAGTCACCGAAACCGGCAACCGCGTCGAAGCTGCCTTCGCCGCATGGATCCGCCGTGTGCTGCTCACCATCACGGCCGGTCAGCACAACACCATCGGAATTTCACAGGAACACTCGCCGACCGACGCCGACGGTTGAGTTTGCATTTCCCACTTTTTTTTCCCAGGATGCTGCAGAGTGTCGCAAATTCCAGGGCCTGAGGGTTCGGTGAGGGCATGGCGATGAATCATTCAGCTGCGTATCCGAGTAGTTTCCAGAAGCCTTTCACAACCCGGATGTTCGGCAGACTGACGCTGCTGTTCGCCTGCCTGACCGTAAACACCGCGTCAGCCCAGCTTCCCGCCACGCGACTGGATGCCATCCATCCCTCCGGCGCTGCCCCCGGCCAGACTCTCGATGTCACTCTCATCGGTGCAGACCTCGATGACACCGCAGTGCTGCAGTTTGGCCATAGCGGCATCACCGCCACGCGAAAAATGTCTGAGCCAACTCCCTTTGACGATGGCCCACAGCCGGTGGAAAACGTGTTCACCGTGACGGTCGCCGGCGATGTGCCACCCGGAGAATACGACGTCCGCTGCCAGGGTCGTTTTGGCTTTTCAAATTCCCGCCGTTTCAGCATCAACTCCGCTGCCCACGTCGTCGAGGCGGAACCCAACGGCGGCGGTGACACACCGAAATGGGTGGAACTCGACGGCAAACGCACAAATCCCGCCACTGAAGTCAACCTTCCCGCAGTCCTCCACGGCCAGGCTCTTGGCCCCGCCGATGTGGACTGGTACCGCTTCACGGTCAAAGCCGGACAGCGCGTCGTTGCCACCGCATTCTGTCGCCGCATGGACTCGCGGATGTCCCCCGTGCTCACACTGCACCGTGCCGACGGCGCAGTGCTCGGAGAATCTCAGATCGGTCTCTCCGGGGAAGCCGTGGTGGAAACAACCGCAGCGGCAGATGAAGAGGTGTTCCTGAAGGTGCACGACATTGTCTATTCCCAGGGAGCCCCCTACGTCTATCGTATCCAGGTGGCCGCAGGCCCCCAGGTTGACTTTGTGTTCCCGCCCGCCGGCCTTCCAGGCACTACTGGTCAATTTGTGATCTACGGACGCAATCTCCCCGGAGGCCAGCCGAGTCCGTGGGTCATCGATGGCCTGCCGCTGCAACAACTCCCGGTCAACATCGGCATCCCGGGTGATGCCACCGGCCGACTGCGGTTCAGCTCACTTATCGAACCGCACCAGGCCGGTCTGGACGGATTTGAATACCAGTTGCCAGGGGACAACTCCGGAAACTCACTCCTGATCACCCTCGCCACCGCCCCGCCGGTTGTTGAACAACCGAACGAACGCCCCGAGGCTGCTCAGAAACTGACTCTCCCCTGCGAAGTCCTGGGACAGTTTTACCCTCAGCGCGATGTGGACTGGTACGAATTCACCGGAGTGAAGGATGAAGTCTGGTCCATTGAAGTCATCTCACAACGACTGGGCCTGCTGACAGACCCCACGATTTTCATCCAGCAGGTCACCACAGACGACAAAGGACAGCAGAAGATCACGGATGCTGCCATGGTGGATGATCTGCCGATCGTCAACAACAATGCACGCACGGGTCGTCACGAATTCGATGAGCGAACCAGCGACCCATCGTTATTGTTCAAGGTGCCCGCAGATGGCGTTTACAGAATTCTGCTGCGTGATGCCCTGAGCGCGGTCCGCTCCGATCCGCGACTCGCCTATCGCCTCGCCATCCGCAAACCCCTGCCGGACTTTCGGATCGCTGCCGTTCCCGCACAGTCAGGCAGCGGCCTGCTGCTGCGGCGTGGCGGACGCGAGGCCATTCGGCTGCTGGTCTGGCGTCAGGATGGTTACGATGGTGAGATTCGAGTAACCGCGGCAGGACTGCCGGAGGGTGTTACCGCGGAAGAAAGCATTATCGGCCCAGGCAACAGTTTCGGCCTGCTGGTGCTGACCGCGGCAGATGGAGCCAGGGGAGTGAGCGATCTGGTACTCACCGCCAAAGCCGTCATCAACGGCAGCGAAACCCAGCGCGAAGTGCGAATCGGGGCGGCCGCAGTCCCCTCACAGACAAACCAGCCCGGAAACAACGTGCCCTCTGTACGTGCCCGACTTGTTTCCGGAATCCGGGTCAGCGTCTCGGAATTCGAAGCCGCACCGCAAACCCTCTCCATCGGAACGGCCGGTCAGGTCCTCGAAACATCCCGAGGTGGCGTCGTGAAAATTCCGTGGGAAGTTCGGCGAGCAGACGGTACTGCTGGAAACATCACGGGCTTTCCGCTCAACGTACCTCCGGGAACTACCGCCCAGCAGGTCAACATCGGAGGCAATCCGAAGGGAGAATTTGAACTGCGTTTCACCAGTACTGCGGTGCCGGGAACGTATTCCCTGCATCTGGCCGGATTCAACCAGGGAATGCAGTACAAGCGTTATCCCGAAATGGTGGACCGCGCAAAGGAGCGACAGGCCCGCGTCAGTAAGGTCCTCATGGAGGCACAGCAGAAAGTCCGGATGCTGACCGAGGAGAACCAGAAACTACAGGCCGAACTGACAGCAGCCACCGCCGCCCAAACCACAGCCACAACGGCCAGACAACAGGCCGCTCAAAAGGCCTCTGCCGCCGCAACCGCTCTGCAACAGGCCGAAACCACCCTGAAACAGAAACAGGAACAGTCCGCCGCCAACCCGGCTGACGAAAGCCTAAAAAAACAGGCTGCCGAAGCTCTGACTGCCCACGATAACGCAAAGAAAGCAGATGCCGATGCCAAACAGGCAGCCGCCGATGCCGAAGAAAAACTCAAAGTCGCCACCGAAAAACGCACAAATGCCGATGCCGCAAGAACTAAAGGCCAGACCGAGCTGACCACTGCCCAGCAATTCCAGCAGACTGCCCAACAGGAAAAAACTCGCGCTGATCAGTTCGTGAACCAAAAACAACAGGAGGCCAATGCCCGAGCCGTGAACGTCGAACTGCCCTCCAACTCCATCGTCCTGCGGCTCGCAGATCATCCGCTGAACGTCGATGGACTCCCCCAAAACGCCACAGTCGCTCAGGGAGCCAAAGCCGAAGTCGTCATCAAAATCGCCAGAAAATTCGACTTCAAAGGCCCGGTCACCGTGCAAACGGTGCTGCCGCCCGGAGTTGTCGGACTGCAGATTCCCAATGCAACCATTCCAGACAGTCAGGACGAGGTCAAGTTCGAAGTTACGGCCGCAGCCAATGCCTCCAGCGGTGAACACGCCGCAAAACTTCGCCTGCAGATCAACTTCAACGGCCAAACCATCGTGGTTGAACAGCCATTTGCCCTCCGCGTTACCGAGGTCAAATCGCCATAACAGCGAAGTCTCCCGGGACCACCGCCCCTTTCTTCAGCCCCACCTCCGCCTCCTCCCCGATCCAAAAGTCCTCTGAATTACTGGAATCCAACTACGTCTTTGTCGAAAAACCGGCGGATTTCTCCTCAAATTCGGCCTCTCCCGACGAAATGGGCCCGCTGAGTTCCCCGTGCAGCCCCCTGTCTCTTGTTCCAAGGCTTGCGTCAGCATAAACTCCACAGCCAATTTCGCCCTCAATGATCAGGTTGGGTGCGGTTCTTACGTCAGGGATACTCCATTGAGAGCGTTGATCAGCGACATCCACGGAAACCTCGAAGCGCTCCAGGCTGTCCTTGCGGATATCCGCGGTAAGGGCATCACAGAGATTTACTGCCTTGGGGACGTGGTTGGTTACGGCCCCAATCCAGCCGAATGCATTGATCTGGTGATGGACCTGCAGATGTGCCTGCTCGGTAATCACGACCAGGCTGCCCTGTTTGACCCCGTCGGCTTCAACGCGGCGGCCGAGCGATCCATCTTCTGGACCCGCTCGGTTCTCGAACGATCCCCAGGACCCAGAGCCGAGCGTCGCTGGGACTTCCTTGGTGAACTCAACCGCCGCTACCGCGACGAAGCCACAAAAACCCTTTATGTACACGGCTCCGCACGAAACCCGCTCAATGAATACGTCTTCCCCGATGACATCTACAATCAGGTGAAGATGGAGAAAATCTTCGCCCTCATCGAAAAGACGTGCTTCCAGGGTCACACACACATCCCAGGCGTGTTCACAGATACCCTCGATTTTCTCGAACCCGAACAGATCGGTTTCAAGTACCGACTGGGCGCCGGCAAGGTCATGATCAACGTCGGCTCAGTAGGGCAACCCCGAAATAACGACCCCCGCTCTTCCTACGTCACAGTGAACGGTGACACTGTCGAATTCCACCGCGTGCCCTACGACGTGGAAAAAACAATCGCTAAAATCTACGAGATTCCCGAACTGGATAATTTTCTCGGTGATCGTCTTCGGGACGGACGCTGACTCGGGTAATTCAGCACTCCAGCACACGCCCCCCCGATCCGCATTCCACCAGCACGCCTCACTGTCGAAGGGGATCAGGGATGTGCCGCCACGCTGCTCTGCTCCTGCAACTTCTCCTCATTCAGTGCTGCCAGGCCACCTTTGCCGTCACCCAGCAATCGCCAACCGCTCCACCAATCAGAGATTCTGTTGCAGACCGTGTGCTGTTGAAAAACGGTGCCACTCTGCGAGGCCTGCTGGTGTCCGAACGCCCGCTGCGACTGCTCGTTCGCTCAGAATGGCTTACAGAACACTGCCCGCAACTCCTCGCCGATGAACTTCTGCCGCTCCTGAGCAAGACCAACAACGAGTCCCGTGAAGCCCTACGGCTCCTCCTGCAACAGGAACTCAGGTCCCAGCCCGCTGTACAGCCTGCCAATGGGGTCGCAGACATCGATGCGGCCCGCAGGGCACTCCTCCAGGATCTCCTCGAGCGACTCGCGCAAGCAGATCCAATGCAACTGCCGGACTGGATACTCCTCGAATTCCCGCGATTCCGCGTGCAGAGACTCGAACAGGTCACTGACCAGCGACGTCAGCTCTGCCGACTCGGTATGCTCAACCGAATCCCACAGCTCGAACAACTCCCCTCGAAAACCGTGCAGCGGCAGCTTGAAGCCATCCCCGCCGCTCAGCGAATCAACGTCTTTCAGGGCCAGCCACCGGGACAGGCTCAGGATGTCTCGCTGCTGTTTGAAAAGATTCTGGCAGCCGTCGACATTCGTTCCGGGACAGCATCCCGAGTCATCCAGTCGGGGCCTGTGTGTGTCGATGAAGCGGCACCCGGCAGTATCTCGCGGCTCTTCCAACAGGCATTTCAGCAGAACTTCCAGACCACCCTCAATGAACTACTCGCTGAAGCTTCGGGCACTGCTCCCACTCCCCCCGCCCCCGCGCCGCTGGCCGCCGACGGAGTCCCCCCGGAAGCCGCAGCAGTTGCTCTGCGGCAGGGCAGCAGGACGTTGGTGATCTCTTCCAGCGTCACCGACCTCAGCACCGGTTCCGCCATCGTCTCGCGCAGGGTATTCCTGCAGCGCGACGGGGAATGGCGACAGCAGTTTGCCCTGCAGGAACAGGCGACGCTGAAAGACGTTCCTGCTGACCGCGCACAACAACTGGCTGAGGACCCGCAAATCAAGGACCTGACACAAATCGCGGAAACATTCGGGCTCAGTGGCGATCAGCTGCAAACCGCACTCGGCATGGGTTCCGTCGTCCAGACCGCACTTGCACGCCTGCAGGCAGGATTCGACGAACAACTGCAGGCACTGCTCACCGCACGCTGGACTGACAAGTCCGCCATCCCATTGCTGCGGTTCGAAGAGTCGGTCACAGCAAGACCAGCCCCGGAAAAATGAAAGCCGGTTCGTTGCCGCCTCGCACTCCAGGGCACGATATGCTCCGCCCTGAGGACCATTCAGGGCCATCAGCTGGCGCGACGAAGCTTCAGCGGATGCGTTTTGTCCGCTGTTGACGCAGACAACATGAAAATCCCAGCCCAGCCGGCCAACGAACGGGGCTGTTCCCCGGACTCAATACCGAAGCTGATCCCTGCGATTCACTTACCTCGGTTCTTCTCCCCGCCACGTCAGCAACCACGCGGGTCTCCAGCTCAGGCATCCGGACAAGATCTCATCACCGTTGTGCAACGGGGATGGGGGGGCAGGGCAGTGCAGCAGCAAATGCGGCAACAAACACCGCCGCGCAAGAACTCAATAAAAACAAGCACAGCAACACAATTTGAAACATTGCGAGCCATCGCCAGCAATTCGGCAGCAGGTCAGCCACACCGACATTATCAATCGGCTGTTTCCTCCGACGAACGCCCCGGAGCCGCCGCTCGCTGCTGTTTCTGCCGCTGCAGGTACTCCGACCTCTCTCGCGCGTACTGCTCGGGGTCGATGTCCAGCTTCAACTCACCCTTCTGCAGAGCGGCGTCAAACAGTTTCCGAAGAAACGGCACGCACCACCCGCATCCAGTCCCAGCTCCGCCACATTCACTGATCTGACTGGGAACCCGCGGCTGATGAATGCGAATGTAATTGACTATCTTTCGCTGGGATACGTGAAAGCAGTAGCAAAGCTCGTCGTCAGACATGGGATCAGATTTGTACGGGCCTCGAAATGGGGCTGGCTTGTCTTCAGCGTTTCGCGAATGGCCCGGGCGGCTTCTGGATTCCCGAATGGTCCCGCAACCCTGCAAAATTTCTCAGCAGTCGCATCCGCACACACCACTGACTACACTGGAGCCAGCTTACGTGTTCAAAGCTGCAAACACAAGACAGGGAGACTCTGATGGGCCGAAGTTTGTGGGCAGTATCGCTGCTGCTGGTCGGCAGTTTCTTTTCCGCATCGACGGCTGCGACCGACACCCCATCCGGTCTGCCGATCGATGTAGCCGGCTGGCCCGGAACCGTCGCTGCTGCCGGTGGCGAAGAAGTTCCAGAGCAGCTGCTCTCCCTGATCCGCCAGGCTACCGGAGAGAATGGTGTGGTAGCAGTGCTGACAACCGCATCCGATAACCCCGCAGAAGCGGCGGCCAGGGCGGAAGCCTGGCTCAGTTCCGCAGGCTGTAAAAAAGTCGTGACGGATGCCATGACAACTGACCTCCCCACGCGTTCGGCATTCCTCGACCAGCTCCGCAACGCCTCGGCCGTCTGGATCTGTGGCGGCCAGCAGTCCCGGCTGGCAGAGGCATGGCAGGGGACGGCAATCGAAGCCGAGCTCCATGGCATTCTGCTGCGGGGAGGCTTCGTCGGCGGTACCTCTGCCGGGGCCGCCATCCTGTCACGCATGATGATTGCGTCCGGCAGTGACCAGCCACAGCTCGGTACAGGCTGGGATATGATTCCTGGTGTCATCATCGACCAGCACTTCACCGAACGCCGCCGAATGGAACGGCTCGAAATCGCAGTTCGTCAGAACCCAACGCTGGCCGGGCTTGGCGTGGATGAAGGGACGGCGGCTGTCGCTGCGGGCCGGACACTGACAGTCGTCGGTTCAGGATCCGTCACCGTGGTGCTTCCCCCGTGCGGCTACCGCAGCGACAATATCATCCGCATCCCGGCGGGCCAATCCGCCGACCTCACGCAATTTCGCCGCGCAGCCCGGCAGCGGTCCTCCGGAACTGATCCAGGTAACACCAACACTTCTCTCCCGGAAACTCCCTCTGGATCGCTGGTGATTGTCGGTGGCGGATCGATGCCGCCGGATGTCGTAAAACGATTTGTGGAGCTTGCAGGCGGCCCGTCCGGCCACGTGGTTGTGCTCCCAACCGCCGTACCCCCTGAGCAAACGGACCGGCGAGTGCCCGGCTTTCTTGCCCAGGCCGGACTCCGCCGAATCACTGTGCTCGACCAGCGAGGAAAACTGGCGGATTCCCCGGAATTCTCTGATGCTGTCGCTGACGCCACCGGAATCTGGTTCGGCGGTGGACGCCAGTGGCATTTCGTCGACGCCTACGAGGGAACTCGGGCGATCTCCCTGTTCAGGAACGTACTGGCACGCGGCGGTGTGATTGGCGGCAGTTCGGCTGGAGCCACCATTCAGGGCGAGTTTCTGGTGCGCGGCAGCCCGCTGGGTAACACAGTCATGATGGCAGAAGGCTACGAACGCGGGTTTGCGTTTCTTCCAGGTACCGCCATAGACCAGCACTTCAGTCAGCGGGGACGTCAGCCGGACCTGCTGCCGGTGATCTCACGCCACCCACAACTGCTCGGAATCGGGTTGGACGAAGGCACAGCAATCGTCGTTCGCGGGCGGCGAGCCGAAGTCGCCGGTCTACACTCCGCACACTTCATTAACTCCACAAGGCTGCAGCGTCTGAACGGTGGTCTGCTGCCAACAACCCCAGCCGATGCCGCACCGCTGTACGTGAGCGTGCCAGCGGGAGGAGCGATTGATCTGGGGACACTGCAGGCTGAGTAAACACGACAACGTCGGTGGCGGCAGGAATCTGTCGGGAACGGAGGGGCAGACGGGCCGCTGCTCCGTTAGCGTATGGCAGGCATCCGCCTGCAGAGGCATTAGCCGGACAAATGACAGCCCACAGGCCGGCGAACCCGCAGTCACTCCTGCCAGAAAAATCTGCTTCAAAGTCCCCTCGGCCCCGCCAAAGTTGTGACTTTACTGCTCTTGTCGCCGATTTGCCCCGCAAATTTGCCCCCTCAGGCACTCGATTGCCACTTGCCCGCGTCGTACACTGCGCCCAGCGTCTTCCGCCTTCGGTTTCTCTCAGCTTCGGACTCGTTTCATGCTGCAGTACGATCGTGACACTGTGCCGGCGATCAGTGTCAGCAAATTATCCCACGCCTTTCGTGGACATCAGGCACTGAACGAGGTCACTTTCTGCGTGATGCCGCAGACACTGCATGGGTTTGTCGGTCCCAATGGCGCCGGCAAAACAACGACACTGAAAGTCATCTGCACACTCCTTAAACAAAACCGCGGTGAGGTTGAGGTGTTCGGACATAATGTGCGGACGGACCCTGCCTCGGTACGGCGACGAATCGGCTACATGCCGGATCACTTCAGCATGTACCGTCAGATGACCATTACGGAATATCTCGACTTCTTCGCAGCAGCCTATGGGCTGCCACTTGAACGCCGCGACCAGGTGATCTCTGATGTGCTCACCCTCACCGATATGGATGGTCGCCGCGATGACCTGATTTCCGGACTATCGCGAGGCATGCAGCAGCGGGTCAGTCTCGCGCGGGTGCTGGTACACGACCCCGACCTCCTGCTGCTCGACGAACCCGCCAGCGGACTGGATCCGCGAGCGAGGATTGAGCTGATGGAAATTCTTCGCGAGCTGCGACGACTGGGCAAAACGGTGCTTATCAGTTCCCATATTCTCAGCGAGCTTTCCGAGCTGTGCGACAGCGTGACGATTCTTGATCGCGGCCAGGTGCGATTCAGTGGCCCGATGAATCTGCTGCTGGATGTGCCGGGCGAGCAGCCACTGTGGACACTGCGACTGCTGCGTCCTTACCCTCAGGCGGCCGACCAGCTGCGGGGACTCCAGGGGATCGCTGAAGTTTCAGAGCCGGAATTTGCAACAGGGCAGGACTTTATTCTCAGACTCACTGAGGGAACAGGCGGAAATGATCTCCTCAGAATGCTCGCCCCGCTCGATCTGCCAATTGCATCGGTGGCTCGCCAGCGCCGGCACCTGAATGACGCATTTATGGATCTGACCACTCGAGGAGTTCGCTGATGCTCAACGGCGCCGCTGCACTCTTCACATGGACTTTGCGGATGGACAATCGTTACGTCCACCCCCACCTCGTACGCGCTGCCTTCGCACTGTTCATCCTGTTCTGTCTCTCCATGGCGACATTTGATGCCTTCGGAACAAATCGCACCGGACTTGTATTCTTCGGACTGGTCTGCCAGCTCAATGTCGTGCTGATCGCGGCAGCGGGCGTGAGCTATTTTGTGACTGCGGTCAGCGAGGAAAAGGACGCCGGAACTTTTGCTCTCCTGCAGCTTGCAGGCCTCACACCACTCGCCATCACCCTCGGAAAATCCACCTCACGCCTCGTCAGCTCGCTGATGCTGCTTGTGAGCCAGATACCCTTCACGTTCCTCGCAGTGACGCTCGGCGGAATTCGCTGGCAGCAGGTCCTCGCCGCGTGGATCTGCCTCGCAGCCTGGATGATCCTCGTTGCCAACATGGCACTGCTCTGCAGCGCCCGCTGTAATAATTCTTCACGGGCAGCCGGAGCAGCCGGGGTAATTCTGCTGCTCTGGTTTGGCACCCCCGCCGCTCTGCGAACCACTCTTGCTGCTCTCGGCCCCGGGACACTGCCGGCAGGACTCACACAAACTCTCACGCAACTCCCGCTGCTCCTCGAGATCGTCTCCCCATGGAAACAACTCGATCAGATTCTGCATCAATGGGATTCGGCTGATATGCTCGGCAGCCAGTTCTGGGTCAGCCTGCTGCTCGCAACTCTCTGCTTCGCGGTCAGCACCCTCCGGCTCAACGCGTGGACTCGCCCCACCGAAGATGGTGCCGCAGGCCAGGAACAGGGTGGCCGGCGGCGCTGGCCCGTCGGACGCTGCTGGCGACTGCCGCTCGCATGGCGGGATTTTCACTTCTTCTCCGGCGGACGCACCCTCTTTATGGCACGCTGGCTGGGCTGGCTGCTGATTTACTCAACCTTGATCGGAATACAGCACCTGCAGCTGAAGGCATGGAACTGGGCCCTTACTGGCGACTGCGGACTGCAAATGCTGCTGCTCCTGGCTGTCACACTCAGCATTGAATGTGTGCTGCTGGCCACGGGAACCCTGCACTCCGAACTGCGGCAGATGACGCACTCCTCCCTCGCCATGCTCCCGCTCTCCAGCACTCGCATCTTTATTGAAAAATCAATCGGGTGCGGCCTGTCCGTCCTCCCGACACTTTCCTGGATTGGCTTCGTGTGGCTCCTTTCCGGGGGAACTCTGGCTAACCAGATTGACGGAAATCTGGTACTCACCTGGATCCTGCTGCTGATCTTCAGCACCCATGTTGCAGCCCTGCTCTCCCTCTACACCCGCTGGGCTGCCTTCCCTCTGACTCTGCTCGCAACATTCGTCGCGTTTTTTGTGATCGCCGGACCAATCCTCCTGATTCCATCCACGGTCGGCATGCTGGCAAGAACTCACAACTTCCAGAACTCTCTGCCGCTCGCATGGGCCATCACCATCTTCTGGACATGGGTGCTGCTGGTGCTCCCCATCCAGCTCGCAATCCGAGAACGATGGCTCGTGATGGTCCGCAAATAGCCCCCGGCATACAACCTGGGCCCACGCCAGTTACGGTCGGGGACGCCCCCGCCGCAACTGCTTCTCGGCCCATGCAGCGAGCGTCTCACGGTGGATTTTCACGTTATGCCGAGTATCCACGGGCAGCGAACGATGAAACAGCACCGTGCGAATGGTGCGAGTCAGAGGACTTGACCGCGCCAGCTCCAGAAGGCTCCGACGAAATCCGTCAGCCACTGCCGCAGACGACGGAAAACACGATTGCTCCGGTTCAATCACAATCACCGGCTCCTGCCTGCCAGCCGGACCATATCCAACAAGTGCCGAACGGTACACGTCGGGGTGCTGATCGAAAATAGCTTCACAGCACACCGAATACATGGGTCCGGAAGCCGCATGGACTATGTGGGCCTTGCGGCCACAAAACCAGAGTCGCTGCTGATCATCGAGATAACCCACGTCTCCCATGCGGTGCCAGAACGAGTCACCGTCGGGAATTTTGGCCAGCGACGTCGCCTCCGGACGCCGAAAGTACTCACGCGTGGCGACGCGACCCCGAACTATGATCTCGCCAATCTCACCCTCTGCCAGAAAACGAACAGCCGCGATTGAACTCAGCGGACCATCCGTCGCCTCGATAATTCGCACCTCCATCCCCGCGAAGGGAGTACCAACGCAGGTGCCACGACCGGATGCTGACAGGGAAGCGGTCTCCCGAAGAATCTCTCGTGCGCCAATTGACGCCACCGGCAGACATTCCGTGGCACCGTAGGGAGTGAATAAATCAGCGTCGTCCGGAAGAGCACTGGTCATGCGTTTCAGCACATGCAGAGGCACCGGAGCACCCGCGGAAAGCACTCGCCGTAACCCCGCCAGCCGAAGCCCTTGCATCTCACAATAACGCCCCACACGATTCCACATTGCCGGCGAACCATATGCCTGAGTGGCGTTGTGCGATTGCAGCGCCTCAAGAATGTTCTCCGGGGCCACAGCTGCCGGCCGCGTCGGATCCATCTCCGGTATCACGGTAGTCACCTGCATTGCCAGATTGAACAGGGCGAACAGGGGAAATCCCGGTACATCAGTCTCCCCGGGCTGGATTCCGTAGCGATCGCGGATCAGGTCCACCTGAGCGTCAAACATCCGGTGCTCAAACACCACTCCCTTCGGAGGACCTGTACTGCCGCTTGTAAAGATCACCGCAGCCGGATCTGAACCTTCAGTCACCGGCAGAGTACCGGGAGAGCGACGGCCAAGATCCACCAACT
Organism: Planctomycetota bacterium; assembly: GCA_041161565.1. GTDB lineage: Bacteria > Planctomycetota > Planctomycetia > Planctomycetales > Planctomycetaceae > SXXK01. Next base: position 38,157 of record JBEAUF010000156.1, read on the forward strand.
CCGCGTCACTCATACAACCCAGCCGCACTCTTCCCGGACGAACAATCACGTTGAATCGAGCCCTGCGGAATCGCCATGGCATCAGTCGCCTGAGGAAGTGCACCGGAGGTATCGCCAGAAAGCCGTCCGGATCCACCTCGTCAAGGCAGCCCAGCACGCTGGACTTACCCATACCCGGATCAATCAGCACACACACCGCGCCTGCGCGAAACACCGCGAATGTCAATGCGATAAACTCAATCGACGGCCGCACCATCAGCACAAGCCGCTGCCCAGGACGCACGCCCAGGTGCACCAGACCACGGGCCGCGGCATCGACTTCCGCATCGAGTTGCTCAAATGTGATCGTCGTCCATGCCGTTCGACCACGACGGTCCCGAGCCTGAGGAACGCGTATCGCAGGGCTTCGCGGAACCAGCCGCGCAGAGACACGGAGGCGATCGGCAATGTTCAATGCTTGGGACATGCGGCAGCGGGATCAGGCGAAAAACGGTTGTACCGGCAGGATTTGCGGCAGAATGGATGGGTTTTGCCGAATTCTCTCCGGCAACTCCCCCGGAGCCGCGTTTCGGCGGTTTTTGCCGAAACGCACGGTGAATTTCCAGTGAACACCTGCCGATTCTCTGCCGGGGGGGATGAGATGGAGGAGCTGCGGGGCTGATTCTGCCCGCAGCCGACACAGGAACTGCAGGGCTGCTTCCGTTTCAATCACCTGTTCGCAAGTGCAGCATACCCGCCGAGAAGGATACCTCGCAGGCCGCCGCGTCGGTACAGCCATCAACGATCGCCATCTGACAGCTCTGCTTATTAAGGACAGGGCACGGCTGTCAAATTCCCAAGGTCTACAAAATGCCCCGTATATCCCATGTCCCTGCATCCGGACTTCCAAACACCTTCGCCGCTCTTCTCACCTGCACATCGGCCCTCGTAATCTTTTCCTGTTTCGATCCCGCTCCTGCAGGAGAGGATCTGGCGCTGGCAACTGCCAACACACCATCGACGGCTGGCAGCGGGGAAATGGATGTTCCTGTTCCCCCGGAAGCCCGGCACCTCGTGGCTCAGCCCGCAGATGCATCAACCCCGAAGCAGATCATCCCGGAAATCAACACCGATCCACAGCCGACCTTCACCGGAGACATCGGTGACGAACACCGCACATTCTTCCTTCTGATGCTCCAGGACGGCGTGCGGTTCCTCGAAAATACCCGCGAATACTCAACCATGTTCCACAAACAGGAGCGGCTGCAGGGAGACCTCACTGAAGTCCAGCAAATTGAAATGAAAGTACGGCACAGCCCCCATTTCAGTGTTTACATGAAGTGGAAGAACGGAGACGCCGGGCGACAGGCTCTCTACAGCGAGGCTTACGAAGACAGAAAAGTCTCCGTCAAACTTGGTGGTTTTCGTGGCCGCCTTCTGCCCGCCATCAAACTGAACCCGGCCGGTGATGAAGCCATGGCCGAAGCCCGTCACCCGATCACGGAGGCCGGTCTGCTCTTTCTTGCCAAACGATTGATCAACGACCGACGCTCTGAACTCACCAGGAACATACCCGTTCGATGCTCGCGGCTGCAAAACACCACCGTCGATGAACGCCCCTGCTACCAGTTCCAGTTTGAATTCCCCAACGTCGACGTAAATCCCGAATACCGGAAGTCCATCGTCGCGATCGACTCCCAGTACCACATCCCGCTGCTCGTGCAGAACTGGACATGGTCTTCGGACGCCGCGATTATCCCGGACTCGGAACTCGACGAGCAAACCCTTGTTGAAAGCTACTCCTTCTCAGGGCTCAATTTCGGAGTCAACTATGCTGATCTGGACTTCAGCAGAGACAATCCGAAGTACCGCATGTAGCCCTCAGGCCACGCGACGAACCCGCGGCTGACTGCCATAGATTTCAAGCGCCCCGGCCAGCCGCGCCGCATACTCACCTCCAACCCTGCCAGCCATACCACCGGCGAGCCGCGCAAGAAAACGCGGCACTCCGATACCGAGCGGCGCTCGAACCTCGATCCGCTGCCCAATCGGTCGCTCTTCAAACCCCATGCACCGCTTGAATGTCTCGAGCGATGACATCTGTGGCTGCAGCGACTGAAGCCCAATACAGACTTCGGTCGTATCCGTACGCTGCAGGGCCTGTTGCAGGAACGTAAACAGCATCGCGTTGTTTGGACGGTGCCTGAGCAGCTCAGCACGAGATCTGACGATGCAGATGTTCTCCACTGTACCGATCCGGAACGATATCAGGAACGAAGCCAGCCGTCCCTCATACCGGCAGGTCCAGACCGTGGCCGCAGGACATTCAGCAAGAGCTTCGAAATATCGCCGCCAGTAATCTTCGTAGCCCCTTGCCAGACGCCGACCCTGACGAATCAGTGTCTCCGCGTGCAACTCGATCCCCTCACCCGCAATCTCTCGCGCGTCGGCAGCACCACATACGCACTTCTCCAGACCCTGACGTGTCTGATTGCGAGCCTTTGACTCGAGCGACGCAAAACCATAGTCGCCGCCCGATACCACATGACGAAAACCCGCTGCGCCATCGTCCACCCTGCAGCAGTAACGCACCAGCCCCCCGCGATCCCCTTCCAGAATCCGCGACAGGTCAATCTCCGACGGCGACAGCTGAGTCTCCAGCGGGAAACAAATCCACGCGTGTGAAAACACGTTGTACCAGTACACACCGTGGGCCTCTCGAACGGTGTGCCCCAGTCTCTCCAGAAACTCCGCGTAAACCTGCGGTTCCATGTTCATCCCCCCCGCACGCACAAACGTGACAACACGCCCTCGGCTTCTCACTTCGTCACGCGGCAAAGGACTGCGACGAGGCTCGCGGTGTCGCACTCTCCCGCATCACTGCACACGCCGGCTTACGAAAAATGCACAGTTCCTTGGAACAAAAATTCAGCCGACCACCAGTCAGTCGGTACAACGCAGCCGCACCAGCATCCCAGATGCTGCGAAACAATTGACGCGATGGACGATCACTCCGAGGCATACTCTCCGGGTAAGACGCCACCAGCTCAAAACCACACAAACCAGCCAGACGTGAAAGCGTCTCACGCGTGTAATAGAAGTAGTTCACCCCGGCGTTCAGCCGCAATGGACGCCCCGTCAGCAACTGGCAGATCAACCCGGATCCGAACAGCATCCGAAATCGATGGCCAGGAATCTCAATCGCCAGCACACCGCCCGGTGCCAGCACCCGGAAAAACTCCTGCATGTCCTCACGTGGATTCCTGTGACAAATAAATGCGTCCATCGAACACACGACGTCAAACGCACCGTCAGGAAATCCCTGATCCGCCAAAAAACCCTGATGCACCGTCACACCAAACTTCTCACGTGCATAGGCCGCCGCCACCCGCGATGGCTCAACACCTGCAACCTCCCACGCCGGATCCCCCTTGAACTGTTTCAGAAAAAAGCCAGCCGCAGTCCCTACGTCCAGCAGTTGCCCGCCTGCCGGCGCGTGCCTGCGAATCCGAGCAGCACTACGCGTCAGGCTTTTTCCCCGCGAGTCAACGTACGTCACCTCGGCAGACTTGTCGTCCGCAACGTACTCCTCACTAAAAAATCTCTGCGTCTCGCTGGGGTCCGGACACTCCGAGACATACACGAGACCACAACCTTTGCAGGTCACCACCGGCAGTTGTCCGCAAATCCCCACCGGCTCAACGGGTGCCGGGCCACAAATTGGACAAATGACCCGGGTTACGCCGTCTCCCAGTGAGCTGACGCGGACGGCCGCCTTGGCTGACGACTTCTGCATGAGAAATCCCTTCCTCCTCAGGTGTTCGATCCACTAAACACCCTGCGCTTGCAAAAATTGCTGTTCAAGCAAAAACTGTACGGAATTCGCCGGAGCCCTGCAAGGGGGAACTGCAGCGTTGCCGTCGTCGTTTGCTTTTCCCCGCCAGATCGGTTTTGATTAGCAGCGACGGCTTCGCAAATCGCAACAGGATTGCCGCACCAGCCTAACCACACAGGGAGCAAAAGTATGCACGGGTATCTTCTGATGTCTGCCGCAATTCTGACAGGGCTTGCCATGCCAGCCCCCACCTTCGCGGCCGATGTGAATGGCCTGAAACCAGGGACTCCCGACCTGCAGTCCGCAACGACACTCGCCTTTGGGCCTGCAGATATTCTCTTCGTCGGCGACGCTAAGTCCGCGGCCGTCTTCGCAATCTCCACCGGAAACACAGAGGGCAATCCGGCAGCATCGTCAATCAATATCGATGACCTACCGCAGGTTCTCAGTGCTGCACTGACAGCAAAAACGGTCGCCGTTAACGATGTCGCCGTAAATCCCCGCACAGGAACTGCATTCGTTGCGTTAACCGCCGATGAAAAGCCGGCCATCGTGCAGATTGACGGTGCCGGCAAGGTCGCCCCGCTCTCACTGCAAAATGTCAGGTTCTCAAAAGTCGTCCTTGCTGATGCCCCGGAGGACAAGGTTGTTGGAGAGGGCCGCCGAGCTGGGAATCGACGGACAGAGTCCATCACGGACATCGCCTTTTTCGAAAACAAACTGCTCGTCTCAGGACTCAGCAATTCCCAATCCCCCTCCACCCTGCGGGAAATCAGTTTTCCCTTTGCGGAAGCGGATAAGGGCGTGGCTGTCGAGATCTACCATGCCGCTCACGGCAAAAGCGAAGACTACGCGGCCATGCGGACCTTTGTTCCCCTGATGATTGATGGCGAACCTGTCGTACTTGGCGCCTACGTCTGCACTCCGCTGGTGAAAATTCCCGTCAAACAACTGGAAACAGCCGGTGACCGAATCAAGGCGGATACCGTCGCTGAACTGGGCAATCGCAATCGACCACTGGATATGATTTCCTATGCAAAGGACGGATCTGCATGGCTGCTGCTCAGCAACAGTGCCCGCGGCGTGATGAAGATCAGCACTGCAGGACTCCGGGATGCCAAAGCTCTCACGGAACCCGTTGCCGGTGGTGGCACCGCCGGGCAGAAGTTCGAGACTGTCGCATCGCTGTCGGGAGTGGTGCAAATGGATAAACTCAATGAGACGTCTGCTCTCGTGCTTCTGCAGATCGAAGGCCAGCCACTTCACCTCCGCACCGTGCCGCTGCCATAATTTCCGGACTCGGCAGTTCCATCCGGATGTCCGCAGCGCGCTCCGCTGCGGACGCAGCACCAACTTCCTCGCCCCCGCTTTTGAACGGCTGCTCCAATGACCTGTGCGTTTCGGCGTTCGCTGGCCATCCTGACACTGCTTGCCTCATTCCCGGTTTACGCCCCACCCTCAGCGATAGCCCAGCCCCCGGCCAAAAAGGACATCCCTGCGCCGGACCCCGCACTCGAACAGGCGACATTCCGCGTTCCCGAAGGTTTCGAGGTCCAGCTGTACGCAGCAGACCCGGCAATCGCCAAACCCATCCAAATGAACTTTGATGAAGACGGTCGGTTGTGGATCGCCAGCAGCGAAGTCTACCCACAGATCGTCCCCGGTGCCCCGGCCACAGATCGTATCCTCGTGGTGGAGGATACTGATCACAACGGCGTTGCCGATCGCACGCACGTCTTCGCCGAAGGTCTCCTCATTCCCACCGGCGTCGCTCCCGGCGACGGTGGAGCATGGGTCGCGAACAGCACCGAACTTGTCCATTTCGCCGACACCGACGGAGACCTGAAAGCGGATTCCAAACGAGTCGTTCTCTCAGGTTTCGGCACCGAAGACACCCACCACATTCTGCACACTCTGCGCTGGGGCTACGATGGCTACCTGTACTTCAATCAGTCAATCTACATCCATAGCCACGTTGAAACTCCCTGGGGCGTCCGACGACTGAACGCCGGCGGCATCTGGCAGTTCCGCCCCGATACGCTCGAACTAGGAGTGTTCCTCCGGGGGCTTGTCAACACCTGGGGCCACCACTACGACCGCTGGGGCCAGTCCTTTGCTACCGACGGAGCAGGGGGCGAGGGCATCAACTACGTCATCCCCGGTGCTTATTACTTCACCGCCGCCGATGCCGAACGAATCGTCCGTGGCCTGAACCCCGGCAGTCCAAAACACTGCGGCCTCGAACTGGTCGATACACCCATGCTCCCCCCTGACTGGCAGGGCAATGCCATCACCAACGATTTTCGCGGGCACCGAGTCGTCCGGTTCGTACTCACGGAAGAAGCCTCCGGATATGTCTCCCGCGAACAACAGGAAGTCATCTGGTCCAATCATGTCGCCTTTCGCCCCATCGACGTGAAGATCGGCCCGGACGGAGCAATCTACGTGGCAGACTGGTACAACCCCATCATCCAGCACGGCGAAGTGGACTTTCGGGACGAACGCCGCGACCGCACACACGGACGCATCTGGCGTGTCACCTGGAAGGGAGCTCCCAAACGCGAATATCGCCGGATGAGCGACCGCAGTACGGAGCAGCTCTTCGAAAGCCTGCGTTCAGCTGACGGCGTTGAACGCCAGTCAGCCAAACAGCTGCTGCGGCAACGCGGACCTGAAATCGCCACAGACCTCACAAACTGGCTCAACCAGACACAACTCTCAGCAGAGGAGCGTGAACGCGTGCAGCTGGAAGCTCTGTGGTGCTACCAGACGGCTCGCTCGGTCCAGCCGGAACTGCTCAACACTCTCCTCAACAGCAGCGATGGACGAATCCGCGCCGCTGCCGTCCGAGTACTCAGCCACTGGAAATTCTTCATCCCCAACTCACTCGAACTGCTCACGCGAGCAGTCCAGGACGCACACCCCCGCGTCAGGCTCGAAGCCATTCGCGCACTGTCCTTCTCACCACTTCAGGATTCCGAGCAGCAGATCGCAGACGGGTCCGCCTTTCCTGAGGAATCCCAGCCAACAACCAAATCCATCGTCGATCGTTATCACCACCCACGGCTGATTGAAACAGCACTGCTGCCCCTTCGACAACCGCTCGATTCCAACCTCGATTACGCCCTCTGGCTCACCACGAAGGAACTGGCCTCTCGCTGGCGCCCCGCCTTTGAGAAAGGTGAGATGAATTTTTCCGGTGACGCTGAGCAGGTGGCTTTTGCTTTCGCCGCCGTGGGGGCCGGAGCTCCCGTGGACCTCTTGATGAAGGATCTCTACAGCCCAAATATTCCCGAATCCCGCAGAGCACGGCTGGTCCAGCTGATCAGTGCCAGCGCTAACCCCGAACAACTCGGAAGACTCGCCGCCGCTGCCCTCTCCGCAAAGGATTCAGCCACCCTCCAGACGCTGCTTGCCACTTCCGCAACACGTAAAGTCGTCCCTCCCATCGAATCCACCACGCTTCAGCCACTGCTGAAGGACGAAGATCCCATCCTGCGGCGGCTGGCACTCCAGATCATCGGCCAATGGAAAATCGCGGCTCTCAATCAGGATCTCACGTCCGTCACTGCCGACCCGGCAGCGAACTCCGGCGATCTTGCCGCTGCAGTAGCCGGAATCGTTGCCGGTCGCGACGATCGCCTGCTCGACCAACTCAGGCTGATCGCCGATACAGACAGCACACCAATCGAACGTCGCCTGCTGATCCTCGACGCACTCGCTGCTGTCCGCCCGGCTCAGTCGGCCCCGCAGATCGCAGCAATTCTGGAATTGTCCGCCGACCCCAAAGCTGCCGCTGCCGTCAAAACCCTGATCAGTGGCCGCAATGGCCCGGAACTGCTCGCCAGCGCTCTGCAGAACCGCCGCCTTGAAACGGCAGTCGCCCTCGAGGTATTGAGGGTGCTGAGAGAGAGTGGTCGCTCCGACGCAACCCTCGAGGCCACCCTCAGAACAGTCGGCAGCATCCCCGCCAGAAAATCACTGTCCCCGGAAGCCCGCGCCGCAATTCTGACCAAAGCCGCCACCAGTGCCAACGCCGCAACTGGAGAAGCAGTCTTTCGCAGTCCACAGCTCGGTTGCCTCAAATGCCACGCCATTGGCGCCGCAGGTGGGCTGGTAGGCCCGGACATGATCAGCCTCGGAGCCAGTGCTCAACCAGACTACCTTCTTGAATCACTCCTCAATCCCAACGCCAAAGTCAAGGAAAATTATCACACCACGGTGATTGCAACCACAAGCGGCCAGGTGATTGCAGGTGTGCAGATTCAAAAATCTGATAAGTCCGTGACCCTCAGAACCGCAGAAAACCAGGTGGTAGTGGTGCCTGCCGCCGATATCGAAGAGTCAGGGCAGGGTGTCTCACTAATGCCCGAAGGACTCGTTGATGCACTCACCGACGACGACCTCGCAGCACTCGTCCGCTTCCTCTCAGAACTTGGTCGCACTCCCGAATATACCCTTTCCAAACTCAGATTGGTTCGTTCCTGGCAGGTTCTGCAGCCGACTCCCGAAGGCCTTCAGAAAATCAGCAGGACCAGCTTCAGTGCTGCCGCCACCGGCGATCCGGCATTTACCTTCACACCCCAGTACAGCCTCGTCTCGGGAGCTCTTCCACTCGCTGAAGTACCGGTCCTGAGACTGCGCGAACAGTCGGTGAGCTTCGTACAGACGCGAATTCAGGTCACAACTCCCGGAAAGATCGGCTTCCGTGTCGATCGCCCGGACGGGCTCGAAATTCGCATCGACGGAGTCCCCATGCCGGCGGATGCTGAGTTCTCTGCAGAACTTGCGGCTGGCAATCACGTGCTCACAGTCACCATCGACCGCTCAAAACGCTCTGATACACTCAACCTGCAGTTGACCGACGAAACTGGAGCCGGGATCGGAAATGCGGAAGCCCTGAACTGAAGATCAGCTACGGATTTCTGCGGAGTCAAAATATGCATCCGATCGTTGATTGGCAACAACTGCAACTGCGCCGCCACTTCCTCTCCAGTGGCCTGCGTCTGGGGGGCGTTGCCGCGGCACTGCTTGCTTCTCACGAATCAACAGCTGCCAGCCCGGTTGCCGCACGCGTACATCCGCCGCTCGCGGGCCTGCCACACTTCGCTCCGCGCGCGAAAGCTGTCATCTATCTGCACATGAATGGAGGGCCATCGCAGCTGGACCTCTGGGATCACAAACCAGCACTCCAGCAGCATTTCAACGCCGACCTCCCGGACTCCATTCGCAATGGACAACGCATCACCACCATGACCAGCGGTCAGTCCAGGCTGCCCGTGGCGCCATCCATGTTCAAATTCTCGCAACATGGTAACAGCGGTATGTGGGTCAGCGAACTTTTGCCCCATACCTCGCGCTGCGTGGACGACATCGCACTTGTCCGCAGCGTGTTCACCAACGCCATTAACCACGACCCAGCCTGCACGTTTGTGACTACCGGCAGCGAAGTACCAGGAAAACCCAGCCTCGGATCGTGGCTTGCTTATGGTCTCGGCAGTGAGAGCAACAACCTGCCGGCCTTCGTCGTACTGACCCCGCGCTGGTCCTCAAGGAACGCAGCTCAGGCACTCTTTTCCCGCATGTGGAGCAGTGGATTTCTGCCCTCCAGATACACCGGAGTTGCTCTCCGCAGCGTCGGCGACCCAGTGCTTTACATAGACAACCCGCAGGGCGTGGCCCCCGCCAGTCGCCGCATGATGCTCGATTCGCTCGCTGCTCTTAACCAGAGAACCGCAGACCGCTTTAGTGACCCGGAAACACAAACTCGCATCGCCCAGTACGAAATGGCATGGCGTATGCAGAGCAGCGTTCCGGAGCTTGTGGATCTTTCCGGCGAGACTCGCGAAACACTCGAACTCTACGGACCGGAGGTGCAGAAACCAGGCTCGTTCGCCGCAAGCGCTCTGCTGGCACGCAGAATGGTGGAACGCGGAGTCCGCGCTGTACAAATTCTGCACCGCGGCTGGGACCAGCACGGCTCACTGCCCAGCGAGATCAGCTATCAGTGCAGCGACACGGACCAGCCTTGTGCTGCACTGCTGCAGGACCTTCGTCAGCGCGGACTGCTGGACAGCACCCTTGTTGTCTGGGGCGGCGAATTCGGACGCACGGTTTACTCGCAGGGCACCCTCACGCAGACCAACTACGGTCGCGATCACCATCCTCGAAACTTCTGCATGTGGATGGCCGGTGGTGGTGTGCGTGGCGGAATCGTCTACGGGGCCACCGATGACTTCAGCTACAACATCACCGAAAAACCCTGTCATGTCAACGATCTGAATGCCACGATTCTGCATTGTATGGGTATCGACCATGAACGCTTCTCAAAGCGTTTTCAGGGTCTTGATCAGCGGCTCACGGGCGTTGAGCCGCAGCGGGTTGTGGATGAAATACTGGCCTGAGGGACGGCCCGTCGGGCCGCGTGCGGTGCAGTTGGATGTGGCAGTCGCTCTTCGAACGCCATCGCGAGAAAATCGCAAAGCTTGGCTGGTGCCTCCTCCCGTTTGTCGGTCTGCTCGGCCTTTCTGCTCTCGGCACTGCCCGCAATGATGTGCGGGACTGGCTCCCGGAACGCTACGAACAAACTCAGGAATACCGCCGCTTCCAGACCGCCTTCGGGAACGACGAATTCATCGTGATCTCCTGGGAAGGTTGCACGCTTGATGACGAACGCGTTGATCGACTCAGCCGGATCCTCGCACCAACCGGGAGCAGCACCGACCTTGTGGAACGAATTTCCACGGGGCGGGAGGTTCTGCAACGCCTGACCGCCCCACCGCTGAAACTACCCCGCGAACAAGCCATCGACCGCCTCCAGGGAACGCTCGCAGGTCCCGACCGACAACACACCTGCGCGATGGTCTGGCTCACACCCGCTGCTCGCGCCGACGTTCCTGCCAGCCTCCAGCGACTGCGTGCAGCCATTGAACAGGCCGGAGTCCCCTTCGAGGAAGTCCGCTGGGCCGGGGCCCCTGTGCTGAATCGGGCACTCGACGAAGCCAGCCTCAATGCCATGCTCAAAGCAATCGTACTAAGCTGCCTCGCGGCAGTGCTGATTGCATGGGCCGCACTTCGAGATGTTCGCATCACGGCGTTGGTACTGGTCACCGGCTTCTATGGTGCCACCATGAGCCTCGCAGTGCTCCCTTTGAGCGGAACCCCCATGAGTTCCCTGCTCATCACCATGATCCCAATGGTCTATACCGCTGCCATCTCCGGAGCCATCCACCTTTGTAATTATTACCTCGAATCCCGACGGACCTGCGCCCCAGGAATGGCAGCCGCACGCGCCGTCCGCGGTGGCTGGCTTCCACTCGCACTGGCCGCGGGCACCACAGCCGCCGGACTGCTCACACTTTGCCTGAATGATCTGAAGCCTGTTCAGCAGTTTGGCTGGTTCTCGGCCATCGGAATCGGGCTCAGCTGGTGCCTTGTGGTCCTGTGGCTCCCCGCTGCTCTGGCTGGCATACGGCGTTTGCCTCAAAGCCCCGACACACCGGCAGGGCACCCCACTCCAATCGAAGATGCTCCGCTGCCCCGCATCTGGGTCTGGGCAGGCATACAACTGGTCCGCTGCTCTGTCCCGGTCTGCCTCGGCTGCCTGTTCGCCGGTGTCTGGGCGGCCATCGGCGTGCCACGGCTGGAAATCACACTGAACCTGCTGAAGGAATTTCCAGATGGCGTCGAGGTTGTTGAGTCGGGCAGATGGCTGGAAGAAAAACTGGGAGCACTCACGTCACTGGAAGTGCTCATCGAAGTTCCCGCCAACTCCCCACTGAGCCCGCTGGAACGCCTGCAGCTTGTCAAACGCCTCGAAAGTCGACTGCTGACACACCCCGATGTCGCCGGGGCACTTTCCATCGCCGGGTTCGCGCCGGATCCCGGCAGCGGAGGGGCTTCATATCTGCAGCGATCTGAACTGAATCGTCGCCTGCAGCGACAGCGCGACCAGTTGCTGTCATCCGGCTTTCTTGCAGTAACTCCCTCCTCCGAGCTCTGGCGACTGAACCTGCGACTGAACCGCGCTGAACAACTTGACTACAATCAACTCACAGCCGAAATTCGACAGGAGGCGGCGACGATCGTGGACACCGGTCGTGCCAGTGGTACTCGCGTCTGGAGCACTGGAATTGCGCCCTTGATCTATCGCGCACGACGCTCCATGGTCGACGGCCTGATGCACGGACTCTGCACCGACGTACTCCTGATCGTCGCAGCTATCATCCCTGCGATGCGCAGTGGCTGGAACGGACTCCTGCTGTTTCTCACCAGCCTCTTCCCCACACTGCTTGTACTTGGAGGTCTGGGCTGGTTCCAGATCCCTATTAATGTCGGCGCCGTACTGGCTCCCTGCGTAGCACTCGGTGTTACCGTTGATGATTCCATACACTTCGTAGTCTGGTTCCGCCGCGGAATTCGGGATGGCCTCAGCCGTGGCGAAGCTGTGCTGCTCGCCTGGCGAGCCTGCGTTCGACCTATCTACCAAAGCTGGCTCCTGCTGGGCCTCGGCATGCTCACCCAGGCCGTCAATGATTTCAGCTCCATCCGACATTTTGGACTGATGATGACCGCCATGCTCACCGCCGGACTTGCTGGTAACCTGATTCTCCAGCCAGCACTGCTGGCAAGCCCGGCAGGCGAATGGATCGCACGAGCATTTCGACGTGCCGCAGACAGCCAGTCTGCACCCTGATCTGCCATCCAGGCAGAACCTTCGCATTTTTCGAACTGGCTCAGAATTCGCGGTGAAAAATCCTGCGACTGCTTCGCCTTTCCCCGCATGGCCCGGTAAACTCAGACCCGCAGCCACTTGCTCTGCCCACCCAGACGATTCGGCTGCCGTTAACCGTGCAGAATTCTGTTTGGTCATTGCAGCAAAAGGCAGGTCCATGCGACTCTTGACAACACTGATTTCAGCGCCCCGCCCGGCCCTCTGGACCATACTTTTCATCCCGCTCCTCCCCGTACTGCTCACCGCAGAGGAACCCGGCCGCGAACAAGTCCTCGCTCGTGTTAAGGGCGACATCGAGTATCTCGCATCCGATGAACTCGAGGGGCGCGGTGTAGAAACCAAAGGCATCGAACTCGCCGCCGAATACATCCTCAGGGAATACCAGAAAGCAGGCCTCAAGCCCGGACTCCCGGACGGCACCTGGCGCCAACCCTTCGAAGTAGCCATGGGTGACCTCGTCGTTGAAGCATCTACCGCTGTGCGTCTCAAAGGTCCCGGTGATCTCACTCTCGACTTGAAAACCGGCGTGGATTTTCAGCCCATCCGACGCGGCGCCAACGGTGAAGCCTCAGGAGAATTGGTGTTCATCGGCTACGGCATCACCTCCACAGAAGATAACTATGACGACTACGCCGGCATCGATGTCAAAGGCAAGATTGTTGTACTCATTCGCCGCGAACCACAAAATCGCCCAGACGGAGCGTTCAAGGGTCAGGAAACCAGCACACATGCCTACATTGATCGCAAACTGGAACTTATCCGCCAGTCCGGTGCCGCCGCCGTTCTGTTTGTGAACGATCACGGCAGTGCTCCAACTGCCGACCAGGATGAACTGCTGGAACCCACTGCGTTTGGCAACAACGGTGACTCCGTGCCCTTCGCCCATGTCAGACAGGCCGCAATCGACAAACTCCTGCAGGCAGCCCCACTGCAGGCCGACGGGAAATCCCTCGCCAGCCTCCACGATGTCAGCACGTACATCGACGAAACACTCAAACCCGTTTCACAACCCATCCCCGGCTGCTCTGCTATTGTAGCCACACGGTTCAAATCAAATTCCGTCACCGCCTTCAATCTCGTTGGAGTCGTCGAAGGCGAAGGACCACTAGCCGATGAAACCATCGTCATCGGCGGTCACTACGATCACCTCGGTTTTGGTGGCTATGGCTCGCGAACACAAAGCCGCACCGGTGAAGTTCACAACGGAGCAGATGACAACGCATCCGGAACCGCCGCCGTACTCGAACTCGCTCGCCGCGTTGCAAATGGCCCCAGGCCCAAACGACGAATGGTCTTTATCTGTTTCTCCGGAGAAGAACGCGGCCTGCTGGGCAGTGCTCACTACGTCCAAAACCCCATCTATCCTCTCGAAAACACCATCGCTATGCTCAATTTTGACATGATCGGAAACCTCAAGGACAACCGCGTCGAGGTCAACGGCGTTGGCTCAAGCGCCGCTTTTCCGGACATCGTGCAAAAGGCCGACGAAGCTGTCCCCATCGATATCACCGTCAACCCCAGTTCATTCGCCGGCAGCGACCATCTGCCGTTCTACCAAAAACAAATTCCCGTGATGTTCTGCTTCACCGGCATGACCGACATCTACCACACCCCGGATGACGACTCCAAAACACTCAACATGGAAGGCGCCGTCCTCGTCATCGACTATTCCGAACAACTCCTCCGCGGCATGGATGCTCTTGAAACCCGACCAACCTTCTCAGAAGGTCCAGCCCGCAGAACGCGCCCCTCACGCCGGACTCCCTTCCTCGGGCTCCAACCGGACCTCGGAGCATCAGGGGCCGACGGAATCGTCGTTCGATCCGTGCGACCTGCCTCACCTGCTGCCGAAGCCGGAATCGCCGCTGGTGATGTGATCACCAAAGTTGCAGATCAGCAGGTCGAAGGCTACCAGACTCTCGTCGAACAACTCGTGGCCGCCAAACCGGGAGATCTGATGAAACTCACCGTGAAACGAGGTGAGACAGTTTCAGAGATCGAAGTCAAACTCGGTGAACCACAGCGGTAACCCACCCGTCACCGCCTGCAGACGCCCCCGCCTGACTCCCTCTGACCCCTTCAATAACGACCCGCGGACCTCAGAATGACCACAGCCAACCCACTCGTCTCCGTTGTGATGGGAAGCCGTTCCGACTGGGAGACCATGGCTGAAGCATCCGCGGTACTGGAACACTTTTGTGTTCCCCACGAGTGCCTCGTTGTCTCCGCACATCGCACCCCTCACTGGATGTGCGAGTTTGCAGACGCTGCCGCTTCGCGAGGAATTCAGGTTGTGATTGCCGGAGCAGGGGGAGCCGCGCACCTGCCCGGCATGATCGCTTCCATGACCACCCTTCCCGTACTCGGCGTCCCCGTCCAAAGCAAGGCACTCAATGGCCTTGACTCGCTCCTCTCCATCGTCCAGATGCCTGGCGGCGTACCGGTCGGCACCCTTGCGATCGGACAGGCTGGCGCAAAAAACGCCGGCCTTCTCGCGGTACGAATTCTGGCACTCCGGGATGCTCAACTCGCAGATAAGCTCAAAGCCTGGATGCAAAATCAAACGGATACGGTGCTCCGTAATCGCTCAATCACCCCTCCCACACCCGAACCCCAATGAAGGTCTCCCGAACAGAGACTTCAGTTATGCTCACCAAACCCCGAACTCTACTGCCTGGCGCCACACTCGGAATGCTCGGCGGAGGCCAGCTCGGCCGAATGTTTGCACTTGCCGCACGCCCGTTCGGCTACCGCATCGCCATGTTCGGCGACCCAGCAGACTCACCATGTGGACAAGTCAGCGACTTCAGCACTCCACAAAGCTTCAACAATTTCGATGCTCTCGAACAATTCGCCAAAACAGTTTCCGTGATCACCTACGAACAGGAAAACATCCCACTCGCCGCCGTTCAGTTCCTCGAAAATCTCGCTCCCGTATTTCCCAACTCGCAACTCCTCAAAGCTTCCCAAAATCGTCTGCTCGAAAAATCCGCCGTCCGCTCCATCGGTATCCCAACCGCCGACTTTCTTGCCGTCGGCTCCCCCCCTGAACTCCAGACAGCGTTGAAGAAACTTGGCGGAGACGGCATCCTGAAAACCGTCACCATGGGATATGACGGCAAAGGGCAAACACGAGTCCGCTCTGGAGATCACGTCGCAACCGCATGGCAGTCACTCGGCGTTACACAGGCAATCCTCGAAAAACGGATCGATTTTGCCTTCGAAATGTCCATCGTTGGCGCAAGATTTGCTGATGGTACCTGCCAGTTCTTTGCTCCCACCGTCAACACTCACGTCAACCATATCCTCGACGTCTCTGTCTGCCCTTCGCCACTCATCACACCAACACTCGCCGAACAGGCACGTCAAATCGCCCGAGCAATCCTTGAGCATTTCGATGTCATCGGAGTGCTGTGTGTCGAGTTCTTCGCAGTTTCTGAAAACCTCCTGCTCGTCAACGAAATTGCCCCACGCCCCCACAACAGCGGCCACTGGACTATCGAAGCCTGCCGCTCCAGCCAGTTCCAGCAGCAGTTCCGGGCTGTGGCCGGACTCCCATCCGGAGACACCAACGCGTTATCTGCAGCAGTCATGGTAAATCTTCTCGGCGACCATCTGCTGCACCTCACCAGCGACCGCTGGAAAGCGGCCTGCGCAGTCCCCGACTCCACCATTCACCTCTACGGAAAAGCGGAAGCCCGACGTGGCCGAAAAATGGGCCATATCACGGCACTCGGCTCTGATCCACGTGAAGTCGAACAACGAGCACGCCACGTCCGACTGCTGCTCGGCTGCGAAACCAACTGAACCTGCTGAGCACGAGCAAGCCTTACGGGCCCACTCGCCCCTTCCACCTGATTCCACGCAGAACAATCACCGCAAACGGCCACCACCAGATGATGTCATGAAGCGGAATCAGCCAAAGCACATTTGCTGATACCTGGCCCCTACCTACAGCCCAAACCATCCCCACAGGACCGAGAATCTTCGCCAGCAAGCCGACCAACACAACAACATAATGGCGATAGGGGTCAAAGGCCGCCAGAGCATAACCCAGACCGTACAGCAGGATCACAAGCCCCATACCCTGCCACAGAAACTCGTCCTCAACTGGTCTTGAAAACCCGTACGCTGCACCCGCAGCGACCGGCGCCAGAATGATAAATGGCCCCCAGATCAGGCACTGGCAGGCTGCTGCAAGCAAACAAACTCTCGCCCATCTCGGGCGACCCGACGGCGCAGTTCGCGCAAGAATCCCCATCGGTTCTGCTCCGCTTCGCCCCGGACCATGCAAGCCGCTAGCTCAGTTCGTTCCGCAGACACGTCTGCAGATCTGCCTCAGTAAAGCTGAATCCTGCCCCCCTGAGCACTGCAGGGGTCACACGACTACTGGACAACAGCAGGTGATCTGCCATCTCGCCAAGCACGATCCGAGCCATGAAAGCTGGAAGCGGAAAAAGAGTGGGCCGCCGCAGCACAGCCCCAAGCGTCTTCGTGAAGTCGAAATTGGTCACCGTGTGCGGACTCACCAGGTTTACCGGCCCGGTCAACCCCGGGTTCTCAACACAAAATGCCAGAGCTCTCGCAAGGTCAGTCAAACCTATCCAACTCCAGTACTGGCGACCGTTACCCACTATCCCACCTGCACCCATTTTGAACGGCAGAAGCATCTTCTGGAGGGCACCGCCTTTTCCGGACAGCACCACCCCAATTCGACCACAAACCACTCGCATCCCGAGATCCTTTGCGGCCAGAGCAGCCTGCTCCCAGTCTCGACAGACATCCGCAAGAAATCCTGTTCCCGACGGAGACGTCTCGTCCAGAACCTCATCCCCGCGATTCCCGTAAAAACCGATCGCTGACGCGCACACAAAGGTCGCGGGGCGTTTCTCCAAAAATCGCAGGGAATCCACGATACTCTTCGTGCCCAGCACACGACTGTCTCGGATTCGCTTCTTTACCGCGCTGTTCCATCGGGCCCCGGCAATATTCTCGCCGGCCAGATGCACGATGGCATCAACAGAACTGAGTCTTTCCGGGTTTAAAAACCCACGAGCGGGATCCCAGAGAATGGCATTCGATTCAGACGAACGGCGACTGATAGGCACCACCGTATGACCCGCTTCTCGCAGAACCGACACCAGTCGGGTACCAACAAGACCAGATGCTCCGGATACAGCGACCGTCTGTTTTGCCACAGTGAATGCTCCGCGAAAGCAGGTTGAATTTCGACTGAACGTTTTTAGGCTGCAGCCGAAAAAAGTCAACCCGGGTCAAAATCACAGGTCAGTCCGCTGCAGGCCAGGCTCGTCAACTCGTCCAATTACCAGCGACACATTGTGACCACCGAAACCAAAGCTGTTGTTCACAGCATAACGGCAGGCTTTCTGCAAGGCGGCATTCGGAATGTAGTTGAGGTCACATTCAGGATCCGGAGTGTCGTAGTTGATTGTCGGAGGCAATATCCCGGAGGCCAGCGCGAGGGCACAGGCCGACATCTCAATCGCACACGCAGCACCAATCATATGCCCAAGCATGCTCTTAATTGAACTCACCCGCAAATCCGCCGCCCGGGATCCGAACACCGACTTCAACGCCACTGTCTCCATTGCGTCGTTGTAATGGGTACTGGTCCCGTGAGCACTCACGTAGGTATCTCCCGCAATCTCATCCGGATTCAGCCCCGCCTTCTGCAACGCCTGCTGAATCGCACGAACGGCCTGCTGCCCCTGCGGGTCGGGTTGCGTGAGGTGGAAAGAATCACTGGTGGAGCGCCCCGAGAGGACTTCGGCCCACGCTCGGCCACCACGCCGCCGCAAATGCTCCTCCGTCTCGAAGATCAAAATCGACGCCCCCTCGCTCATAATGAAGCCGCCACGGTCCGCATCAAATGGACGCATGGATTTCTTCGGCCTGTCATTGCAGGACTTGTTCATCGCCCGCATGTTGACAAATGACGAAATACCCAGACGCGTCAGGGACGCCTCTGTTCCGCCGGTGATCACAAAATCAGCATCGCCCCGACGAAGATACTCAAACGCGTCAATCATCGCATGCCCCGACGAAGAACACGCACTGCTCGTCGTGTACGCCGTACCGCGAATCCCGAACGCCAGACTCACGTTTCCCGGAGGTGCATTTGGCATCAGCATCGGGATCGTAAACGGACTCACCCGAGAAGGGCCACGCGTCAGCAGCTTTTCATGCTGGGCTTCGTAGGTTTCCAGCCCCGCCAGACCAGCCCCCAGGATCACAGCAGCGTTGTCCCCGATATCACTGATCGGCAGCCCCGCGTCTTCCAGAGCCTCAAACGTGGCATGCACCGCAAACTGAGAAGCACGGTCCATCTTCCTCGCCGAAACCCTGTCGTTCACGTTCACGCGTGATTCGTCCAGTTCCAGCACCTCACCACCGATGTTCACCTCCATGTCGCGCGTGTCATGCACCTTCAGTGTGTCGATTCCGCACTGTCCTGAAATCAGGTTTTTCCAGAGTGTGCGGCGGTCATTTCCCAGACAGCTGACAGCGCCAATTCCAGTGATGAAGATCCGATTCATTCGAGCGGCCTGAATCCATGGGTAACGTTCGGGCCGAAATGTCCTGCGTCCAGCCCGCTGAAAACTCTGCGTAGTACAGCAAACTCCACAATCCCTGCAACCCTGCCGCACGGGATTCCAGGGGAAATGGGAAGACCTGCAGTACTTATCGCCGAACCTCACGCATGCGAACCCGCGCACCACGCGGATAGTACTCCAGCAACTGCTCGTGCAGTACCCGCTCGCGCTCACGCCAGTCCGGAATTGACCAGTCACGCACCGGATCACGCACAAACCACGGCGTCCCATCCGGATTCAAATACAGCTTCCTCTGCTCCGCCAGAGACAATGGCCCCGCCCCCACTCGACCAAAGACCGCCAGCTGATTCCCCGCTTCGTCCACCGCCCGATCCCGGTCCACTCCCTCTGAAATGAAAAGTGCTTCTCCGCCCTTCGGAAACTTCCAGCTGGCAATCAGCATCGGCTGCATCCGCGGACTGAAACCCGAATAGCCGGGCGTCTGAGGAGATGTGAGCTGCACCACATGTACGCCATTCCGTCCATCAGCCAGATACGCAAACTGGCTGGTGTAGGTAATCCCGAGCTTCACATCCCGCAAATCACAGATCCTCCCCCCCGCGTTGTAAATCTGATCGACCCGCGGCGACTCCGGATTCGAAACATCGACGATCACCAACCCCTCGCTGCCTCCTGAAATAAACGCCCACGTACGCGCCACATAGATGTTTCTCGCTTCTTCCAGAGGCATCATGGCAGCAAGCCGGGGAACTGTCGGATCGGTAACATCAAGCACCTTCAGACCATCTTCATCAACCACAAATCCGTATCGAAACTGAAACTCAACAGCACGCGGATTTCTCACCACATCAGCACCAAGAATGCTGGCGATCACTGGTTTCTCCGGGTCCTCAATATCCACAACCACCAGACCCGCATGGCAGCAAATCCACGCGTAATGCCCGAAAATCGTGATCGATGTGGCTCCGTGAAGCACATTCCCCGGGTTGAAAACCACATCCTTTTTCAGGAAGTTGTTCAGCGGATCTCCATCAAGCAGCGTGCCGGCTCCAATCATCACCAGCCCCTCCTCGAAGTCCGTCGCATACAAATAACCATACATCTTTGCCACCGGCCGCTCGAAATTCTCCGGGCGATGCGTCCGAGTCGGATCCGGAGCGATCGTGGTGGGAGAGGCAATATCCGTGGCGAATGGAGTCTTCACGTGAAAACGCTGCCCCGCCGGTGATACCGGAGCCGTCACAATCCTCTCCGAAAACCCCTTGTGCTCGATGAAAGCCACATCATACACGCGAATACCGCCATCACCGCACGCCGCGTAACAATACTCCCCGCGAACCTGCAGGCTCAACACCTGGTGCGGACGCCCCGGATTCAACAACTGACGACCGATGTCATGCCCCGGATGCTCATGCGCATGATGCAACTCTCGCCCATGCTTCACATGCTCCTCATACCGCTGCGGATAGACGTCGTGGTGCATCGTGCTGCCAATCACAGTCTGCGGTTCATCCCGCTCAGTGACCGTCACAGCAAATAATCCATGCTCACCCGCTGCAACCCATGCGTTGCGGCCGATAAAGTTCATGTAATTGGTCCCCTGCATCAGCAGTTGAGCGATCAGCGCGTTGTTGTCATTCTCAGCTGACAAGTGACAGTCCGTGCAGGTCTTCGTCTCTCCCTTCCCACGCACCGTATGCGGCACATTCGTGCTGAAAGCGACACCGCTCAACCCCTCAGCCGATATCGTCTGCTGCTGGGTGTAGATCGTTTCCCGATTGAGATTGTACGACGTGACGTGAATGGCACAGGATGAACGCGAAGGCCCGATGCGGTTGCCCGTCACGTTCCCATCTCGCGCCAGCATGAAGACTTCATCGCGCAGCGTCTGAAAGTTATACGCCACGTGGTTGCGACTGATGTCACCTTCATTATGCAGAGACGGCGTTTTGCGCGCGGCCTTCTGCGGCAGGTGACATCCATAACAACTGGGATTCCACGATGTATGACAGGCGATGCAGGACATACCGCGATTCGAATGTGCAAAAGTCTCCGCATGCGGATCACCCCAATCGAAACCTCCAGTCTCTGAACGGCGGACTGTTTTTGCAAGCGCTGACGCAGCGTTGTAATCGGGATGCTCCGGATTCACCGTATCGGCAACCTGTGTGAGTTCCCAGCTCAGTGTCGGATCAACCATAGAGTTCTGAATGATACGCGGACCAATCCTCTCAAACCGTCGCTTCCCAAACGGCGTCCGCATATCCGCCAGCTGACGTCCAATCGGATTGCCTTCGGCGTCCTCAGCAGCTGCCGGACCTGATGTGATCAACACCCTGCCAGCGTCCTTCGCATCCAAAGATCCATGGCAGTCAATGCACTGAATCTCGATCGCCGCCCGCACCTCACCATACAGCTTACCATTCCCATGCACATCCTGTACAAAATGACAGTCAACACAATGCATCCCGCGCTCAAGATGAATATCAAGCATATGCACAGGTACATTGTCTTTTTCCGCCAGCAACCGCGCCTCCAGGTCCCGCACCTGCTGCAGAAGCTGCTCTTCAGGCTGCGTCCAGTCCACCTCCCGCTGCAACTGCTGAGCAATCTCAGGGATCCGCATCGCCTTCTGACGCTGCTCGGAAGACGGCTGCGGAATAGGCTTGCCTGCATAGTCCACGGCAATACCCTGACGGTCCTTCCTGAACACAGCCTGAAACATCCAGCCGTGACCATGAAAATCCGCAAACTGCGTGTGCTCCAACTGAGGATTCAACTCCGATGATCGCGCAAGAAACTCAGGATCGCTCCAGTTCCCCCGCGCCGTGGCTTCGTGTGGATCCGACATCGTCGCCTCCACAAACTCCTCCGAACTCGGATGCCGCTCTTCCCGTGGATACATCAGCCGCGCATCCGTCTCCATGTCCCACCACATGAAACCGAGGTAACTGTTCATCACAGTCGTTCCCGGATGAATGTGACAAACAATGCACTGACTCGTCGGTATCCCAACCGTAAACCGATGCGTCACTGGATGCCCCGGCTCAGTCTTCGGTATCGTGGGATCAGGAGGTCCCGCAAGGTCGTCTTCCGCCGCAGCTGCCAGCCCCCGATTGCCAAATCGCGCCCATGGACCGGAATTGACCGGTGAGCGATCGTTGGCGTAAACCATATGGCACGCCGTACAGCCACTCGATCGATAATCCCCCGGATGGTCATTCGTTCCCAGAAAATTAAGCGTCGGGTCCAGCAGACGCGTCTTCTGCAGACCAATAAATACCGGATCAGTTCGATTCGCTGTGCCCAGACCGCGATTACTTAGCCGCGTGCGTGGCCTGCCTGACTCCTCAAGCCTCTCCGGAATGCCCACGTCAGGAACAAACCTCCCTCCACGCTCAAAAATTCGCAGAATATTTCCCGGTTGCGTTACCTCGAACCTCGGCAGAGGATCCAGATATGGCAGAACGCCCTTCCGCGCGGTTTCTTCCGGAGTGGGCGTCGGAACAGTCTGCAGCCGCTGCGGAACGCCATGCATGCTGTAGCTCTCGCCATAGGTCGGCCACTTCCCCGGTACCGCGCCATTGTTGTAAAGAGCTGCTCCCCAGAGCATGCAGCCGTGAGTCATCATGCTCTTCTTCACCTGCAATGTCTCAGTGCCATGACACCCCGCGGTTCCACAACTGATATGCGCAACTCGCAGATCCCCCGGGTTCACAAATCGAATAAACGCCGGATCTTCATGATTCAGCACAGTGTAAGATCGAACAGGATTCGCCGACGATCTGAACACGTCACCAAAACGAGGCTGCACGTGGGCCGCCTGCTTATCGGCTGCCAGCGGATTGCCGCCGTGGCAATCGACGCACCCCAGCTTCACGCTGACGCTCATATGCGGGTCATGCGCGTTCAAATGGCAGCGAATACACCCCGCACTCTTCGCATCAGCCTGCTCCTGCGACTGCCGTGATAAATCCGGACCTGCCTGCTCCGACAGTGCCCCCAAAGTCTCACCGCCCGCGGTATGATCAACGATCGCCCCGCCTGCCTCATCCACCCGAGAACGCAGCCGAAACCGTGTCGCAGGGCGGATTCCCGGGGCAGTTCGCGCATCGGAATCCTCCGCGTCGACATCGTCCAGAGACGCTCTGCCAACAGTCCGCAACTTGTCGTCACTCGCCAACAGGTGGCGATCCGACTGGCGGACATGCTGCAGCCAGAGCAGACAGCCGAGCCACAGTGCGATCCAGGCCGCAAAAGCAGCAAGCGCGCGTACGGTGCGGTTCATCTGCCAAATCCAAAGTGTGGAATTTTAATACTGAAATTGAGAATCGATATCCGGATGCGTCAATTAATAAGTCAGCACGAGATCCATGAACATGCCATATAAAGTTTCCGCCTTGCCAGAACTTCCTGACACCGCCGCAATCGGATCAAGCACTCCGTAAAGATCATCAAACCCCGCTCCAGGAATCAATGATGACAGGCCGCCCGCCACAATAATGTTATCACTTAGCCGTGGGCGGTACTCCAGACCAAGACTCAGATCCGTTCCGATACTTCGTGCGATCTGATCCTGAAAAGTAAAACGCTCCAGTACCTCTGTCTGGTCAAACCACAGAAAGTTCACGTTGCTGATCGCTCTGAGCTTCGGTGTGATCTCAAAGTCCATCCCCGCATTCAGCAAACGCACTCCCGGATTCACAAAATTGCTCTGTCCCTGAAACTTGCTGCTTCGCAGATTTGCCAGCAAACTCTCCCGCTGCGTCAGGTTCACCCCAAACAGCTTAATCTGCTGCCGCTGCCAGAAACTGAACTGCCCACCGGCAAAGTTGGGATTGTCCAGCACCGCATCAAATCCCTCCGCCTCTCCATCGTTCGGATCATCGTCCCCGGAGGCCCAGAAACCGGATGTGCGAAAGCGAATCCAGTCCCGATCAATCGACAATTCAATAGCCGCCATATTCGCCCGGATATCAGCCCTTTGGCCCTCAATCGGATTCAGACTGTCTCGCCCGGTCACGTGATAAAATGCGTGGCTGATATTGACTCGACCAATATGCCCATCACCCGCGAAGCCAAAATAATACGCATCCACTTCATGCGGCCGGAATACCCCGGATGGATCAGGCCTGACAAGGAATTCATTGCGGTCAAACTCAATGCTGGGCTGATCATTGTTATAGTGAAAACTAAGCTGTGCTGTGTATCCGGGAAACACAAAGTCCTGCCGGAAATAATTCAGGATCAGAGTGTTCTGATGCCGGTCGTCAAATGTGTTCAGCAGACTAGTCGTCTCCTTTTCAGTCTGATCGAACCAGATCACATTAAACTGGTCCCGATTGGCAAGTCGAGTGCCAAAAATCCTCACCGCTCGGTTCGTGTCAGCAAAGACAAAACCTCGAAAGTCACTGACAAACGGCTGCGATCCTGCGCGCACAGACACAAAATCGTAGTCCGGACTCAGGTCCGCAAGCTTCGCCTCAACAAACCATTCCTCCAGTGCTGCGTCCTGACGATGGCGCGATGCCCCCCTCCGCACATCAGGATTCACAACCGCAAGCTCGTTCACATCCAGATAATTCAGGTTCAAAACCGGGGCTGCACGCAACTGCCAGTCAAAGGGTTTGAAGCCTGCGTCGCCATGCGAAAGATTGAAC
Source organism: Planctomycetota bacterium (assembly GCA_041161565.1). Taxonomy (GTDB): domain Bacteria; phylum Planctomycetota; class Planctomycetia; order Planctomycetales; family Planctomycetaceae; genus SXXK01. The sequence continues at coordinate 62,940 of JBEAUF010000156.1, forward strand.
TGCAGTTTCAGGTTGTTCACGAAGAAATATTGGTCAGGATCACCGTAAAACTCCCGCTGGCCGGCTCCCACCGTACTTTCAAACGGGGAGGTCGGAATCGGAGTCTGTCGAAATTCGTGCAGCATGAAATTCGTCGCCGTAATATTCAAAAACGTATGCTGACCGATGATCGGATAGTCTCCCTTCAGCACATTTTGATTGTACGGATCCCACCAATGTCCTTTCTCGTAGGGCTGGTCCACCCCCTGCGGATTTGGATCCGAGTATCGCTGCCAGTCCGGAAAGCCAGCCCTCCAACGATCTTCAATTGGAACAAAATCGAGGCTTTGCTGGGCCTCGCTCGGCCGAATACCAGAAGCCCCCGTGTACCCCAGCGGCGTGCGAATCAGCGGACGGACAAACTCCGGAGCAGACGGCGCCGGCTGAAATTCCTCCGCGACTCCCTGTGACGGCACCGCAGGCTGAAGGACATCCGGACGCGCCTCACCACCAGCGCCCTCCTGTGAACCCACAGGCCCTGCAAACTGGTCTGCAGCCGCCCCGCCAGCCGCCACCTGAAACTGCGGAACCAGTCCGTCAGCGAATGGCGGTGTACCTGGAGCCTCACCCGCATCCTGCAAAAAGCCGCAGGCCGTCGGCGGAAACACAGACGCAAGGCAAAGCATCATCGCTGCGCACACAGGAAACCGCGGTGACGGGAGACACCCCGCCAACTTCCTCGCGGCGGAAATCCGCCGGAACTTCACCGGTTCCGCGATATATCCGTGCATTACAGCTTCCGAACGCGCCATCAGCCGACCCATCAGCCCCACAGATTCCTGCAAGGCTGAAAGCCGGACCCTAAGGCACCATAGACAACCGCCGCAAGCAGAAGTCAGGGATCGCACGGATGTCCGTTACAGAAATCCTCGCCTGTGAAGGACAGATCTGCAGGAATGGGGGATTCGCCGCGCCGATTGTGGCAGGACCTGCCGCTTTCGTGAGCACTCCGGTCTAATTCACCGGAACCGATAATTCGCGATACTCTCCGCTGTTTTGTCCCGCCAGCTGCTGCAACCAGTGGTCCGTGCTGCGAGACCAGTTGCCGTCTCCAAACCGGATCACATGGATGGTCGTTCCTCCTGCGGCATGCCTGATGTCACGCAGGTCAGACACGGAAAGCTGTGGCTCATCACCGTCAGTCAGAAAATACACCACATCAGGATGCAGCCTGAGCGCCTCCAGCAGTGCTGGCCTGTGATCAGTTCCCGCATCTGAAATGATCGAATCAATTTCCTGCGCGGCCAGTTGGCGGTTCACCTCAGTGGCAAAATACAGCGGCTGCTCAACCTGCCTGCGAAGTTTCAGCCGCTGAGTTGTTTCGTTGTACAGAATCACGGCGAACTGCTGATTGGGCTGCAACAGACGCAGGCTGGCTTTGAGCTGACTTTTAGCCTGCCGCAATCTGGGACCATCCATGCTGCTGCTGGTGTCGATTACATACACGAACGAGCGTCCCACACCCACGATGTTCATAAAGGTCGTTTCACCAACTCCACCCCGCCCACCGCTGCGGCGAGCACCGCCAGCCTCTGTCGGCTCAACCGCTGAATTCCCGCCGCCCCTCGTACCGCCGCTGCGGCCGGAACGCAGCAAACCAGGACCAATTAATTCCGGTAATGCCGACTCTGAAGCTCCACTCCCCTCCTGCTCCGTGCTCGCAGCCAGAAGCCCGGCAACACCAGGTATTTCCGCAGGCACGTCTGACCGTGGCCCCTGCTGCCGCTCAACAGCAGCCTCCGGCGATGGCTCCGTCGCCTCGGTCTGCCGCGGGCGAGTCACGGTCGCATCGCCGCCGCCAGCAGATGTGCCAACATCGCTCAGGCCGTCGTCAGCCCCTTCAACCACAAACAGGCCGACATCACGAAATACCTCGCCGCCTGCCTCACCGGGGCTGCGGTGGACACACCCCCGCATCATCAGCACCACAGCAGCAACCGCGACAACGTGGAACAATACAGAAATTGCTGCTGAGGACAGCAAACTGCGGCGTGTGAAGATCCACGTGGACGTCAGTCTCATCGCACGACCGTTGGTACCGGAGGGACTGTAAAGCGAATGCTGACCCGGCTGCAGCTTATCAAAGACCAGCCAGACGTAAACCTCAGCCCCCTCAAACGGCCTTATGTCGGCAGAGACAGCTCCACGAACCCCGTTCAGGGAGCTTCAGGAGCACCGGAGTTGAACGCCGCATCCTCAGCAGGGACCGTTGACTGCCCGTTGTCCGCCTGCCCCAGCAAGGCCTGACGGATTCGACTCGCCTGCTCCATGTCAGCATCCGCCTCAGCCGTCTTTCCCGTGGCCCGCTGCTGCTCCGCCCGAGCCTCGAAAATATCAGCAACCTCAGCATCAAACCGCTGTGCGGCCCCATAGTCAGCCAGTGCCCGGTCGTAGTCTTTTTTGGCGGCCCAGAGATCACCCCGCAGTGAAAAGGCTTCCGCGCCCGCACCGGCAGCCACCGCCTCATCACAGTCCTGCATGGCCTTTTCTGAGTCCTTTACTTCCACCCAGCAGCGAGCCCTTGCTGTGAGGGCCGCAGGCTGCTTTGGACTCAGCAGCAACACACGCGTCAGATCCTCCACCGCCGCAGCGAATTCACCACCATCCATCAATAACCTGCCACGGCGAAGCCAGCCATCGGGACTGGAAGGACTGCGCCGCACCTCCTGAGTCATTTGCTGCAGCTGTGTTAACCACTCCATGCGACCAGCATCCGCCTGAGCTTCGCTGTATCGCTCCATTTTGAGCAGTGCTGCGCGACGATGCCCAATCCAGCGCAGATCAAGCGGCTCAAGCTCCACAGCCCTGCCGAAAGCCTGCACCGCTTCTGCATAATTCTCCTGCTGCATGGCAATCAAACCTCGATTGTTCCACGCCGTGACGTAGTTTTCGTTCAGTCGGAGCGCCTGCCGAATGTCCAACATCGCAGGCTCGAGTTCCTGCTTCTTCATGCGAGCAAAACCACGATTGTTCCACGCATCAGGAAAATCCCCGTTCGTTTCAATCGCCTTCGTAAAGTCGGCCTCCGCAGCCGCATAGTCCTGCTCCGACAACCGCAGCAGCCCTCGATTGTTGAGCGCTGCCGTGTGCTTCGGATTCAACAGGACAGCCTGGTCAAAATCAGCCAGAGCATCGCTGCCAAGTCCACGTGACATCAGGAAATAGCCGCGAAAATTGTACAGGTCAGCGTTGCGTGGCTGCAGCCGAATCGCCGTACTGAAATCCGCTCGAGCATTGGCATTTTCACCAACCAGAGCATACACGTCGCCACGCATCCGAAAAAGCGGTGCTTCATCGGGCCGAATCCCAATCGCCTGACTCAGCGATTCGATGGCAGTGGCATGTCGCCCCTGAGTCACAGCGACGTTGGCTCGCTGCAGCAGTGTGCGAATCTCCGGTGGCCAGTCGCCCGGCGTTTTTCCAGGTACAGCATCCGGCTGCGGGCCGGGAATGGCCAGCGGTACTGCAGCCTGAGTTCCTGCAGCTGAACTGTCAGACTGCTGCTTGCCGCAACCACATGCCAACAGCACCAGAATTCCCGGTAATAACCACCGCATCTGCACACTCCCTGTGCGTAAAATCCGCTCGCCGAAGCAACCCGTTTGGTTGTACGCCAGCCCCGGGACAACTGTCAATTCGAGTTTTCAGACTCAGATGGCTCGGAATAGGCCTTTTCGCTGCCCATTTCTTTTGTACATTTAGTGCTCGCGGTGCAGCAGGGCAGGGTCGGGCAGGGAGCAGCGAACACTCGGAGTAACTATGGGCGTAGAGACAAACGGGCCTGAAACCGACCTCAGCAATCGAAGCATCGGAGAATTCCAGCTCCTGCGACGACTTGGCAGTGGAGGCATGGCTGATGTCTACCTCGCCGAACAGCATTCTCTCGCGCGACACGTGGCCGTCAAGATCCTCAAGACTGACTCCCTCCAGTCCAATGGTGAGGTACTCCTGAAGCGATTCGACCAGGAGGCCCGTGCAGCAGGCGGCCTGAGTCATCCCAACGTCGTCCAGATCATCACAACCGGACGCGACGGTGACCTTGCATGGATTGTTCAGGAATACGTGCCAGGTCTCAATCTGAGCCAATGGATACGACGACACGGACCACCGGACTACGCCACCGGACTACGCTGGCTCCAGCAGGTTGCTGCAGCACTCCGGGCAGCGGCCGAAGCGGGAATCGTACATCGGGACGTTAAGCCGGAAAATATCCTGCTCACCCGTAATGGAATCGCCAAAGTCACCGACTTCGGCCTGGCTCAGCTCAACCAACCCCGGCAGCCAAGAATGAATCTTACGCAGGCCGGCACTACCATGGGAACCCCCTGGTACATGAGCCCGGAACAGATCGAAGGTCGCCCACTTGACCATCGGTCCGACCAGTACTCTCTCGGAATCACCGCGTGGCACATGTTCGCCGGACGGCCGCCGTTTCCCGGCAAAAACCCGATGACGGTTGCAGTACAACATCTCAGGGAAATTCCCCCGCCGCTCGCACGGTTTCGTGCAGATCTTCCCGCCGCGCTCTGCAGGGTGATCGAACGCATGCTGCAGAAAAAGCCGGAGGATCGCTACCCGGACATGGAAGCCCTCGAACGGGCACTGCTCGAACTCAATCACGTTTCCGTCAACGATTCCCTGCAGGCACATGATGGCTGGCGAGGATTGCTAAGGAGGTCCCGCGCGATTCTGACCACAGCCGGTGCAGTCCTCGCTGTCTCCTTCCTCAGCGGCCACTTCACCGCCCGTTTGGTCAATCCTCCGATCCAACTGCCCCCGCCACGGCAGAATGCAGAGGTGGCCGGAGAAAGCTCCGCAGCACGTCAGTACGCGCGAGCCATGCTGCAGCCGGATCGGCTCGACCTCTGGCGCGCTGTTGTGCATGAATTCCCCGATACATTTGAAGCTGACATGGCGTCCATGCAGCTGGGAATTGCACTGATGTCGGGGCCCGTCCCGGATCCTGAGCAGGCCCAAAAAGCATTCAAAGCCGTGCGGGAACGGGGCGAACTCGCCATCGAAAAACGCCATCTCCAGCTCCTCGGAATGATCGGCGAGGCCTGGGTTCTGAAAGATCGCCTAAGAACAGCCGAACTGGATCTGCTGCTGTCTGAAATCTACAGCCGCATAGATGAGTATGATTCCGAGGATATTCTGCAGCTGGATATCGATCAGGCCCCAGGAGAGTTGCAGCAGTTCTTTTCACGCATCCTGCAGACACGCAGACAACAGGATGCATCCACAAATGCAGGCTGACGGCAGACTGCAGCGGCAGCGGCAGGACCTCAGACTTCACTGCACAAAAATTTCCCGGCCACAACGTCCTTATGTCCGCGGCAAACAAACCTGCCTCTTCAACAATCGCTCGACCTCGTCATCAGTCACCTGGCCAAAGTCTTTGTAAAATTCACCAACTGCCGCAAAAATTTCCGGTGTCTGCAGACAAATCACCTGATCTGCGATCGCGGCAATTGACCGCACCACCTCCGGTGGCCCCACGGGCACCGCCACCACAATCCTGGCCGGACGCTTCAGCCGAACGACAAGTATCGCAGCCTGCATACTGGCGCCCGTTGCAAGTCCGTCGTCAACCAGAATGGCCGTACGACCATGCAGCGGCGGCAGTGATCTGCCCCCACGAAAGCGACGCACCCGCTTGCGAACCTCAAGGTTCTCTGCATGCACGCTGCCTGAAATGTCAAACCCCGCATCAGCGGGATCCTCACTCAGGACCTTCACACCATCCTCAGCCACAGCACCTACAGCCAATTCCGGATTGGCCGGATGCCCTAACTTCCGAACCACAATGACATCGAGAGGAGCTTCCAGCAGCCGGGCAACCTCGGCAGCCACCGGAACACCGCCCCTCGGCAAACCTAAAACGGTCGTATACCCGTTCACACCCAGCGAACGGATCCTCTCCGCCAGACGCTGACCGGCCTCGCTGCGATTCGCAAACATCAGGCTAAACTCCCGAAAACCCAGGAAAACATCAGCCCATCCTACGAGTTGGATTGAAGCCCGCCGATGAGCAGATTCCCAGCCCTCGCTTGCGACCAGATCGCAGTCCACCCAGCGATTACCCGCATCCGAGCTTCCCCGGGGCCGTTTGTAGGGACTGCAGGCACTGGCGCAAAAAAACGCTCCGCACCGAAGTATCGAGCTTTTCCAGCGCGGACAAAACTGCTGAATTGATCCCTGACTAACGTCGATCCCTCTGCCAGAAGGAGATCAAACCATGCTTGTACTGTCCCGTCAGAGCGACGAAGCAATCATTATTGGTGACAATATCCGCGTAACCATCGTGGAAGTGCGGGGCGACAAGGTGCGGATCGGCATTGATGCCCCCAGGGATGTCACTGTTCACCGCCAGGAAATCTACGACGCCATTCGACGCGATTCCGCCGGGCGCGAAGCCCGCAGCAACTGAACTATCGGCACATTCGTATTGTTTTCACTTGTCGGCCTGTGCGGATCTCTCCACGCAGGCCGTTAGCGTTTCCAAACGCCCCGCCGGAGCATGCGGATGCAGTGCAGACCCATTGTTGCCCTCCTGCTTGGGCTCTCATTTATTGCACCATCAGCAGTCGGTCTCACTCACCCCCCTGCAGGCTCATCTGGCAACGTAAAAACCGTCGCCGGCAATGGAAAGGATGCACCACTGCAACTCGGGGCAGACGCCCTGCAGACTGCTGTTGCGCAGCCCTTCGGGCTTGTAATCGGGCCGGATGGAGCACTCTACGTCTGCGAAGTTGGATCGCATGTCATTCGCCGAATTGATCTCAGCACAGGACAGTCGCAGGTCGTTGCCGGGAGTGGCAGGAAAGGCTACCGGGGAGATGGTGGTCCGGCCGTTTCTGCTGATCTGAACGAACCCTATGAGGTGCGTTTTGATGCAGACGGCAATCTGCTGTTTGTCGAGATGCAGAATCACGTAGTACGCCGCGTGGACGCGAAGACCTCAGTTATCTCCACAGTTGCCGGTACCGGCAAACCAGGCTTCTCCGGTGACGGTGGCCCGGCGACCACAGCCGAACTTCGCCAGCCACATTCCATCGCCCTCGATCAGGCTGGTGATCTCTACATCTGCGATATTGGTAACCATCGAATTCGACGTGTTGACAGCCGGACAGGGGTGATTTCCACCTTTGCAGGAACCGGAGATCGTGGACCGACTCCCGATGGGGCAGCGCTGGACGGGACTCCACTGAATGGCCCACGAGCACTCGATTTCGACGGTCGGAATTCCCTGTTTCTGGCGTTGCGTGAAGGAAATGCCCTGTTCCGCATCGACCTTGAAAAACGCACGCTGCACCACCTGGCCGGCACCGGAAAAAGTGGCTACTCCGGAAACGGTGGACCGGCCCGCAACGCTCAACTTGCAGGGCCCAAGGGTGTGGCGGTTTCGGCGAGCGGGGATGTCTGGTTTGCTGACACCGAAAGCCACACCATTCGCGTATACCGCTCCCGCAGAAGCATCGTTGAAACAGTCGTCGGCGACGGCATACGAGGGAACGGTCCTGATGGTGCGCCGCTCAACTGCAGACTGGATCGACCGCACGGAGTCTTCGTGGCTCAGGATGGAAGACTATTTATCGGAGACAGTAATAACCACCGCGTGAGAGAACTGCAGTTGCCGGATGGTAGCTGGTAGTTGTTGATCTTCAGGTTCTCAACATGCGGCGAGAAAGAAGCCTGAGCACCAGGGGCAGGCAGCCCAGCAGGGCAAGCGTCAGCATCACCTCAGGTTTTACGACACCACTCAGACCATCATCCGCAAGTTGCCTGAGAGTCGGAGCTGCAGCCCCGGCAGCAACATACACTGCCGTACCAGGCAACATCCCCAACTGACTGGCCCACCAGAAAGTCCACAGGGGCATGCGAGTAAGACCGAGCAGCAGATTGACCATGAAGAATGGCATCAACGGTGTCAGCCTCAGCAACAGCAGGTATTGCACACCGTCCCGCTCCAGTGCCTCCTGCAGCTGCCTGATTCGCTGACCGTGGCGCTGCTGCAACTGTCGCCCCAACAGCCACCGACTAGCCAAAAACGACAGCGAGGCACCACTGGTTGAAGCAAAACTTACGAGCAGCAGTGATGGCCAGAAGCCGAACAGCCACGCTGTCACCAGCGTTAACCCGGCCGCAGCCGGCAGACTCAGCCCCGTGGCTGCTGTGTAGATCAGGAAAGCCAGCCCAAAGGCCAGAAATGGATGCAGGCTGCAATACGCTCGAAGTTGATCTTCGCGGGCCACCAGCTGCTCAAAACTTACCAGCGACGCCCCCAGCACAAATAAGGCTACACCCGCGGTGATCAAAGCCAGTGTCCGCAACCGTGCCCGGAAGACTTCTTTGGACGAACGCAGCCCTTGCTGTTCAGGGAGCGGAGGTAAGCTGCTGCAAGGCATCTGCACGCGTCTTTACCTGCTGCATACTGAAATCAATTTTGGGGTTCTCGAGCAACATCAGTGTTCTGAGCATCTCTCGCATGCTGTCGGAAAGATGACATAACACAGTCTGCCCCTGATTGCCGCGGGCTTTACGGGCAAGCCGCACAAGGATTCCCACAAAAGTCGAGCCGAAATAGTCCAGCAGCGAAAAATCGACCACCAGATGCTTCGTTCCGGGCTGACTCAGCAGACGGTAGGCTTCGTTGTAACCGTTCCGGATATCACTGTCGCGGAACTCCATGAACGGACCGTGAGCCGTGAGAATCAGAACGTCGCCGGACGATTCGAATGCAAACAACTGTTTTTCAGTCCCAGACATCCCGCAGCATGCTCCTCAGCCGGACTCTGCCGGGCGTTCTGGTGCCTTCCGGATTCGATAAAGCAAATCTTCGCCCATCTTGCCGCTGCACTTGGGGCACTTTGCCTTGGCGATCGCTTTTCCGCTCCCGCCCCCCAGTTTGCTCTTCTTGCGACCCTCTTCGCTGATCGCCGCACCACAGGATCTGCAGCGGTATCCGCTGAGCTCCAGTTCAAACGCAGGGTCCTGCTGGTAGTACACCAGTGACTTAACGGCCTCCACCCGCGACTGATTCACGAAACAGCTGAGCGTCTCGGTCTTCTCTGACTCAGGCACTCCGTTCTCAGTCGCCGGCAATACCAGCCCGAAGTGTTCCCTGAGACCGGAACTGAACTGTCGCCACGCAGAAAGCGGAAACGAACAGTATGCCTGCTGGCCGGGTTCAGTGTCCACGGGCAGGAACACCGCAATCCGGCCCTCACCAAAAATTGGCACACCGGCGAACATCGACTCCTGCACCTTGAGAATCGGCTGCACCAGTTTCAGCACCGGGATCTGCTCCGCGGGAATACTGCGGGCTTCACAATCCGCGAGCCCTGTGAACCCACCGGATGCAGCAACCTGATCGCGAACCTGACGACGAATGACGGACAGGTCCCCAGCCTTTGCGGATGCTCCGAAGCTGAGCAATGACTTTTTCTTCTTTTCACCACCCGAGTACGAAATGATCTGCAGACCATCAGCGGTGATCGCTATGTCGGCAACGGTGTGAAGCGCCGACGCACTGCCGGGCTTCAACGTGACTGAACCTGGCGCGAGCACATGAAACCAGACATCACTGATCCATGTGACGTTTAACTGGACAGCCGGCTTTTCCTCTTTTTTTTCCGCGACCTTGCGCCGGATCTCCGGGATCTGAATTGGGTTGCGACACTGCTTGCAGCGCACCACTTTGCCCGCAAAATCCTCGTGCACACGAATCCAGGATCCGCAACTGCAGGGAACCAGCACCTGCCTCTTCTGACGCTCAGCCAGACGCTCGCTGCGTCGCCTTCGATCTTCCTGCTGCTCCTGGAGCGCTATGGCCAGCAGATCGTCAGGAGCAGGCTTGTCTGACCGCGCAGGAGCCGTGGGCTTCACGGTCTCCACACTCGCCGGTTGACCCTCTGACGGAGACTTTGCCCCCCCTGCGGGACCAGCAGTCTCAACAACACCACCCGCGGCCGCAGCCGGACGCCTGCCAGTCACCGACTGCGGCTTATCCGGCCCGTCAGAAACTGAAGGTGCATTTTCCACCACCGACGAAGATGAGACAGAAGCCGCAGGCACTGGTGCAGAAAAACCCGCACCGCCAGCAGCAGATGCAACGTCGTCTGATAGAGTGAACTCGTCCCCGTCCTGCGCGGTACCACTCGGCACACCTGCACGCGGCGGCAGAAAATCACTGCGTTGCTCGGGAGGTATCGTGCTGTAGATGATTGGCTGAGGATTCTCTGTCAGGTCGCGATAACGCTTCGCAATGTCCGCACGCATAAAACCATTGCAAGACCAGCAGCGCACCAGCCCCGAACGCACCATCTCGCCACAGTGCGGACATGCCTCGCGAACCTCAGAGCCTCGGGAAGAACTTGGCGCAGGCGCCTGCTGTAGCACCACCGCCGCCGTGGGACGACGCTGATAAAAGACATGCCCACACTCGGGGCACTGATCCGTGTCGGACAGGATCAGTGATTTGCACCCGGGGCAATTGCGAATAACTGCTGACATGGCGACCGCACTGCTGACGCTGAGTCCAACCTGGGAAACCGCCGCAGGCTCGGGAAAGTTCCCTCAAATATCAACCTTCAATTCAACTCTTTACCGCATAGGGAGCCCGGAGAAAAGCACTGAATTGAACACCGGCTCCGAAAATCGGAAGTTTTTCCCCCGAAGGTGCCGTTTTCTCCAGATCGCCAACATTCTCAAAAACAAGAACACTAGAACCTGAGCCAGTTTTGCCAGGCCGTCACCTCGGAAGCTGCAAGGCCCCCTCGAGTGGATTAAGGCCCGGTCGCAGGTATTGGCACTTCAGGCGGCGCCCACTCGGCAAACGCTCCGCAGCCAGAATCGCAGCCAGATTCTCGGAAGACGTGCTCTCATAGCCATCCAACCCGAGCAGAATGTCGTTTTTTCTGAGCAGGGATGCGGCAGGACTTCCAGAACGCACTTCCACAACCCGCATTCCACCGTTGTACTGCACCGGGCCCTTGCCGCCTGGCCACGAGCGGCCGGTTACCATCTTCAGTTCGCTCTCACTCAAAGGCTCCAGCCTGACTCCCAACAGGGCCCATGAACGATCTGCATCCTTGTCTGATTCGGCATGCTTCAGGCCCGGCAGAACAGCACTGCCGGGCTTCCCGGATTCTGAATCAGCGACCACTCCGGAACTCGACGCCGGTCGCATTACCATCTGCGATTCCACGGCAGACGGGACGGCAGCTCCTGCTTCCCGAGCCAGCGACTGCTCCAGACGCGTATACTTTCGCGACAGGGAATTGCCCTCTCGGAGAACCCTGATCTCAACCGACTGCCCCGGCTCAAGATCCAGCAGTGAGCGTTCGAGATCCGTTCCGTCTGCAATCGAGATCCCGCGAACACTGCAGATGACATCCCCTGGGATGATGCCGGCCGCAGAAGCCGGGCTTCCCTGAGCCACCTCCTCCACCACCAGTCGCCGCTCGTCCGCCGATTTGACATCTGCAGTCGTCAACCCATGGATGTGGCCATTGAGACGCTCAACACTCAGCAGCCTCGCGATCGTCCGGCGGGCGTCGTCAATCGGAATCGCGAAACCGATTCGCTGGGCTCCGGAACGGATTGCCACATTGATGCCGATCACCTCACCCTTGAGATTCAGCAGCGGACCACCGCTGTTGCCCGGGTTAATACTCGCATCCGTCTGAATCAGATTCTGATAGGACTGCACCTCGTCTACTTCCACATCGCGGTGCAGTGCACTGATGATTCCGGAAGTCACCGTATGCTCATAGCCAAAAGCATTCCCCACCGCATAGACGGTTTCGGCCAGCATCAGGTCGCTGGATGTTCCAAGAGGCATCACGGTCAGGGGCTGAGGTGATTCGATTCGAATGATTGCCAGATCCTGCCGCCGGTCATAAGACACCACACTGCCATCGAAGCTGCCTCCGTCATGCAGCGTGACAGTAATCAGATCGACGTCCTGAATCACATGATAATTCGTCACGATATAACCACGTTCGTCCACCACAATGCCTGTCCCCATCCCGTTAATCCGACGGGATTTGGGGGAGAAAAATCGTGAGTCGCGGTCCTCCGCAGCATTTTTTTCCGTGTGAATATTCACAACCGACTGCCGTGACTGCCGCACAGCACGCACCAGAGGCGTCTCTCTGGTCGGATCCGAAGCCAGAGCAGAGGACAACAGTCCGGCCGTCACAGTCAGCAGTGCCAGCAGTATTCGAGGTGCCACTCCGGACATTCCTTCTTCCAGGCATTCTTCTGAATGGCCCGCAACCCCGGCAGGGACCGCAGACTCCCTTCGTCGATCGTCCGCCCTCGAATCGGTCCTTGAGGCAGGCCAATGCTGATCCCTCCTGCTTGCCCCCCTTACCACTGAGAACTCAGGGAAGATCTGCCAGGCTCGTTTACAGGGTTTCCTGAAAAATCGGAATTTACCCAACTCCTACGCAACCTCTACAATACCCGCAGGCTGACAACTACACCCGCGCATTGACCGACACCCGGCTGCCCACCCCCGCAGAATTCGCTGCTCGACACCACATCACAGCCAAAACTGCCGCGCAACGGCCAGGCCGCCGACAGCCCCCCGCCGTTTCCTGCCCGCCTGCCACGTTTCCCGGAAGTTTCCACTCTCCACGGAACCCAACCCATGGCAACCACATCAGATCTCAGCAGCACTCTCGACCAGTCCCGAAAACTGATCCGAGCCGGACAGCCAGCCGAGGCTGCAGGCCTGCTGCAGAAATTGCCGAGTCCTGCAGGGGAGACAGAGGATGTCCTCGCTCTGCTGGGCTCGGCTCAGTTTCTCGCCGGAGACCTGAACGCTGCCCGTGCCAGCTTCGAAAAACTCACACAGCTGCACCCGTCCTTCGCCGGAGGCTGGGTGAATCTGGGGGCTGTCCTCAACAAACTTGGCGAACACAAAAAGGCCGTCGAATCTCTGCGCCGCGCAATTCAAAAAGACTCCAGATGCGCAGACGCGTACTTCAATATGGGGATCGCTCAGAAAGCCATGAACCTTAGTACCATGGCAATCAGCGCCTGGCGCGAAGCCATCCGACTGAAACCGGACATGTTCGACGCCCACTTCAACCTTGCACGTATCTACAGTGAACTCAAAAACTTCGGCATGGCCCGCAAATGCATTCAGGACGCACTCAAAATCCGCCCCGAGTCCGACAGGGCGAAAAAACTTCTGGCCACCATCCAGACACAACAGGTGGAATCCAGAAAGAACGAGTCCCCATTCGGTCGCCTCGTGAATACTGCCGAACTCGATCGCCAGTCAGTCAGCACTGCTCCCAGAATGCTCTCAGCAGCCCGCCGCCAAACAGAACGGGAACTCGTTCAGGAAGTCACAAAGAAAATCCGCCAGGACGGCCGGGATCTGGTGCCCCTGCTGGATGAAACACTCACGGGCAGCCTTCAGCGTCTGCAGCGACTCATCCGAGATCCGCTTGCCGGAATCCATGGAGAATGGCCGCTGGAGGGATTTTCTGAATCCACGCGACAACTCAGTCAGAAAATGAAAGTAGTCACCGAGGGCATCGACGAGTTGCGCAGATTTCTTGCCGAAGCGGAAAACTGAATCGGCCGGAAGCTGCACGCTTCCGGCCGAAGGGTCCCGACGCAGCGGGGCAGGGGAGTGCCGTCCGCCAGTGGCCCGCTTACTTCAGCGGACGAACCACCGAAATCGGCCGCAGGTAGTCATTCAGCGTGTCCGGGCTGACTACACCTCCGCCCATTCCGCTCTTCCCAATCCCGCCATACGGCACCCCGTGCACAATAACATTGTGCGAGTTGATCCAGCCATTGCCTGCCCGGAAGGCTTCAGCAACGCGGGCACAGCGTTTCAGGTCGCTGGACCAGACGCTGTTGCCAAGGCCGTATTCCGTGTCGTTTGCCAGCCTGACCCCTTCTTCCTCACTGGAGAATGGTGCGAGAAAAGCAACCGGCCCAAAGATCTCCTCGCGGGCCGCCACGTTGTTCAGAGAACCAGCCAGCAGCGCGGGTTTGACGTAGAAACCTTCCCGGCCGGGAACTTCGGCTGAGCCACCCTCAAGCACCAGATCAGCCCCCTCAGCCACCCCCTTACGAAGGTAACCCAGCACGCGTTCGCGCTGACGAGCATTCACGACGGGGCCCATCTGGGAGCCCTTGTCAAATTGATAACCAATCTGCACCGACTTCATCCGCGAAACACAGGCGTCCACAAACTGGTCGTAAATGTCCCTCTGAATCAGCCAGCGAGTTGCGTCGCAGCACACCTGTCCGGTGTGGAACGTAATCGCCGCGACCAGCTTGTCCGCTGTCTCGGGAATGTTCACGTCGTTGAAAATCACAGCCGCACCCTTACCGCCCAGCTCACACTTTACCGGGATCAGATTCCGGCCGGCGGCCTCCGCCACCAGTCGACCAACCTCCGGTGAACCTGTGAAACTCATTCGCCGGAACTTTGGATTGCGAGACACAGCAGCGCCCGCCGTTTCACCTAAACCGGTGACCACGTTGAGCACTCCCGGAGGAAGCAGGTCATGCTCCTGAATGATGTGACAGAGGTACAGGGCAGAGAGCGGCGTGTCTTCAGCAGGCTTCAAGACACAGGTGTTGCCGGCAGCCAGCGCCGGAGCCAGGCCCCAGCCAGCCAGCAGGAACGGGAAGTTCCAGGGAATGATGAAACCACACGGTCCCCACGGATGGCGTGCCACCCACGCTTCGTGGTGCTTCACGGCAATCACCTGGCGGTAATTCACGGCCTGCGCGAGGTCAGCAAAGTAACGAAATGTGTCGATGAAGTTCTGAACGTCGGCTTCCGCCTGAGCATAGATTTTGCCGCAGTCGAGCGATTCAATCTGGGCGAATTCGTGTAGTCGGCTTTCAACCGCGTCCGCAATTCGGTGCAGCCGCGCAGAACGCTCCGCGACCTGCATCGTGGCCCAGCCACTGTTCTGAAACGCATCAGCAGCCGCATCCACGGCCCTGTCGACGTCAGACCCCTTCAGACTGGTGACCGTGGCGATCCGCTTCCCTGAACCAGGATCGAGAACTTCAAAAGTTTGCCCGTCTGCCGCCTCTACCCAGCGGCCTCCGGCGTACGATTTGTGGACTGCAGTGGCCAGAAATGAGGCGACCGCCGGAGCAAAAGCCGGGGATTTTTCGGTGGACGTGGTGGACATCGCGAAAGCTCCGTGGGTGGAGGAGAGCAGGGGGATGGCAGAAAAAAGAAACACCCCCGAATGATACTCACCGCAGGCCCGACTCTGCCACCTCGCCGCAGATCTTTCCGGCGGCGAACACCAACAAGGAGCGATTTCACCCATAGTCAGCGGGATTCCCGGGATTCTTCCACCCCGCGCCATTCACTCGACCAAAACCGTCTGCTAAACTCAGATGAGGCACCGGAACGCCGGTTGCCCGGCCAATTCACACAACCCCCTGTCCCTCCCCAATCAAGAAGTCTGTGCAATGGGTACAATTACTGCCGGTGAATTCAAAAAAGGCATCAAGGTCCTGATCGACAGTGAACCCTACGAAATGCTTGAATGCTTTTTCGTTAAGCCCGGCAAGGGCCAGGCACTCTACCGCACCAAGCTCCGCAACCTCCTCAGAGGCTCGCTGTTCGAAAAAACCTACCGCAACGGTGATTCACTCGAAACAGCCGATGTTCATCGCAACGACGGCGTCTACTCGTATCGCGACGGCGACAGCTACGTCTTCATGGACAATTCCACCTTCGAACAGCACAGCCTTCCCGCTTCCGTTGTTGCTGACGATATGCGGTGGCTCCAGGAAGGCGCCCCCGTCGGTCTGCTCTTCTGGAACGGACAGCTCATCAGCATGAGCCCACCACAACAGGTCATCCTCAAGGTGACTTACACGGAACCTGCCGCCCGCGGCAACACGGCCACCAACGTCACCAAACCAGCTACCGTTGAAACGGGCGTCGAAATCCAGGTCCCCGCCTTCATCAAAGAAGGTGACCGGGTGAAGATTGACACCGCCAGCGGAGAATACATGGAGCGGGTTCAGTCCTGATCATGACGCAGCCCGAAGCACCGCACGAACAGCCCCACAATGGGCTCCTCTACATCGAAACCGTCGGCTGCCAGATGAATATGCTGGACAGCGAACTGGTAGTCGCCGCGCTGCGCCGCGACGGCTACCAGCTCACCGACAGCCCCAAAGACGCTGATACCGTCATCTTCAATACCTGCAGCGTCCGTGAACACGCTGAACACAAAATCTACAGCGCCCTCGGACGCCTCAAATACTCCAAACGCAACCGGCCCGCAAAAGTCATCGGTGTCATCGGCTGCATGGCTCAAAAGGACCAGGACCTGATCTTTCAAAAAGCTCCCCATGTCGACATCGTCGTCGGCACCGGTCAGCTCGCAGAAATCCCCTCTCTCATTCGCCGCACCCGACAAACCCCCGCCCGAGCCCATCTCAAAGCCGTCAGCCTCGGACGAAAAGACGGCTCCCGCGAAGAAGTCTCCGACAGCTTCCAGTCATGGGATCCGCTCCGCGACCCCGAAATGCGCCCGACCCCCTTCCAGGCGTTCGTCCGCATCATGATTGGCTGCGACAAATTCTGCACATACTGCGT
>JBEAUF010000192.1:0-41155 GCA_041161565.1 Planctomycetota bacterium
GCTTTCCGGGAAAAGGGGAAGGTGGGCGGATTTCGGGGGCGGGTGAGCTTCATTCAGCCAGCTCAGCACGATAATCTTTCCGCATGACATTTGCATCACTCAGCGGACAGCGAATTCTGATCACCGGAGCATCCAGCGGGATTGGCCGGGCGATGGCGCTTGAGTGCGCTTTGGCCGGGGCGGATATCGTGATCAACTGCCGCCAGTCCGTGGAGCGGGCCGAAGCGGCAGCCCAGGACATCCGCAATCTGGGGCGCCGCGCGGACGTGATTGCGGCGGACGTCGGTGACCCCGAAGCGCGACAACAGCTGCTGGACACCGCTCTGCAGGTCGGACCGCTCCATGCCGTCATCTGTAACGCCGGCGCGGACCTGCTCACCACCGACCTTCGCAATGCCCCCTTCAGCCACAAACTGCAGGCACTCCTGCAAATTGATCTCACCGGCACCATCGAACTGTCGCGGGCTGCCGGCAGGCATTTGCGGGATTCCGGCGGAGGCAGTATTCTAACGATTGGCTGGGACCAGTCCGATCGGGGAATGGAGGGTGACAGCGGCGAGCTCTTTGCGGCGGCCAAGAATGCCGTGATGGGCTTCACCCGATCTCTCGCACTCAGCCTTGCCCCGCTTGTTCGAGTGAACTGCATCGCGCCCGGCTGGATTCGCACGGCGTGGGGCGAATCTGCCAGCGACTACTGGCAACAGCGAGTGCTCAATGAAACTCCCCTCAAACGCTGGGGTGAGCCCCATGACATCGCTCGGCTTGCCCGTTTTCTGCTCAGCAGTGATGCGGGCTTCATCACCGGCCAGGTGATCAATGTGAATGGCGGAGCAGTGCGGTAGTGCCGGGAGTTGGAATGCGAGATGTTCGCGGACAAAAATTGCTGTTTGTCACGGGGCGGCTCGCAGAGTCCAGCCTGAGGGAAGTCTTGCAGGGCATTGCATCGAAGGCCGGGTTCACATGGGAAATCGCGGTACCGGGAATTCAGGTCGCCGCTCTGCTTCACACCAGCCTGCTCAAACGCCGACTCAGCGTTCCTGCAGATATCGATCGTGTCATTTTGCCCGGGTGGTGTCAGGGTGATCTCGACGAGCTGTCGCGGCACTTTGGCAAACCCGTTGAGCCAGGCCCGCGGGATCTTTACGACCTGCCGGAGTTTTTCGGCACGGGAAAACGCCGCACGGCTGACCTGAGCCGCCGGTCGATCGAAATCGTGGCTGAGATCAATCACGCCACCCGCCTGCCACTGGCTGACATCCTCGCACAGGCTCAGACGCTGGCTGATGCGGGCGCTGATGTGGTCGATGTCGGAGGGGTGCCCGGAGAAAGCAGTCCGCGAATTTCTGAAATTGTCGGACTTTTGAAAGCCCACGGTCTACGGGTTTCGATCGATAGTTTTGACCGCAGCGAAGTGGAACAGGCGGTGGCAGCCGGAGCAGAACTCATCCTCAGCTGCAATCACGCCAACGTCGAGTGGGTTTCAAAACTGGGCGTTGAAGTGGTGGCCATCCCCGACCTGCCCCAGGACCTCGATTCCCTCGATCGACTCGCAGAACGCCTTGATCGGGCGGGCTGCCCATTTCGGCTCGATCCCATACTCGAACCCATCGGCATGGGTTTCGCCGCGTCGCTGGCCCGCTATCAGGAAGTCCGCAGGCGACACCCAGGTCGGTCCATGCTGATGGGTGTGGGTAATGTTACGGAGCTTTCGGAGGTGGATTCGGCCGGAGTGAATCTGGTGCTGGCGGCGTTCTGCGAGGAGCTGGGAATTCAAAGCGTGCTAACAACGCAGGTTGCGAACTGGTGTCGCACTGCGGTGGCTGAGTTCGACATCGCGCGCAGGCTGGTGCATCACGCCATCACTGCTCGCACTGTGCCTAAGCATCTCGATCCACGCCTGGTTATGCTCCGGGATTCCCGACTCAGAAACCTGTCCCTGCCGGCGCTCAGGGAACTCGCTGACGCCCTGACCGACCCCAACTATCGGATTCACGCGGAGCAGGGCGAGCTGCACCTGATGAACAGCGACGGGCACTGGCACGGTCCTGATCCCTTCACGCTGTTCGCTGAAGCGGAAAAAACAGCGGCAGCGAAAAGACCAGCTGCTCCCGTGGATGCTTCACACGCTTTCTACCTCGGCTACGAACTGGCACGTGCCGAGCTGGCGCTCCGGCTGGGCAAGCAGTATGTTCAGGACCAGCCACTGCGATTTGGGCTGGCGGGGGAGCTGGGCTGGCAGAACGGGCACGGGTGAGTTGCCATCGCGGTGGGGCCACGGTTTCACCCGCCGGGACCGCGGCGGGCTGAGCGTGAAACCTGTCCCTTGCTGGCTCACTCGGGCCGGCGTCGTTATGATCCAGTCTGCCGTTTATTCTGATGTCAGGCACTCTCTTCTGTTCGCCAGTGGAGCTTCCGCAACATGCTCAATTCTGAACTCATTCATCCCCGCATCTCTGAAATTCTTGCGCGGGCCGGCCACAGTTCTAAAGTGCTCATTGCGGACGGCAACTATCCGGCGTCATCGGCCATTGGCCCCAGGGCAGAACTTGTGAGTCTGAACCTCGCTCCGGGACTCGTCACCGTTGCTCAGGTGCTGAAAGTTCTGCTCACCGCCATTCCCGTTGAAGCTGTCAACACGATGGGCATGCCGGAGGATGATCCATATCGACTGCCGCATGACCCTCCGGTCTGGACGGAATACCGTTCAATCCTGTCGGGTGCTGGTCTGGAGATCGAGCTGCAGCCGATTTCCCGGTGGCAATTCTACGATGCAGTCGATTCCCGTGATCATGTACTCACGATCCAGACGGGCGACCAGGCATTGTGGGCCAATCTGCTGCTGACTGTGGGTGTCCGCAAGCCCGGCCGCTGACAACTCCGGAATCGTCGGAGGGTGAGGGATGGAACCGGAGCGAATTGAGCGACTGGACGATCCGAGGCTGGACGTTTACCGCAACCTGAAATCCACCAACGCGACTCGAGACGCCCGGATTTTCATTGCTGAAGGTCCGACTGTGGTAGAGCGGGTGCTGCGAAGCGGTTTTGCGGTATCCAGTGTAGTGATCAGTGACCGAAAGTTCGCTGGTTTCCATTCCCGACTGCCGGCGGATATTCCTGTTTATCGACTCCGACAGGAGCTTGCGGAAGAGCTTGTTGGTTTTGCGTTTCACTGCGGGGTGATGGCGAGCGCTGTTCGTCGTCCGTCGCACCCGCCTGAGCAGTGGCTGCCGAAGACGGGGCCGGCACTCATCGTGGCCGGGGACCGCATTACTGATCCGGAGAATGTCGGGGCCCTGATCCGCATTGCTTCGGCCTTCGGGGCAGCCGGCGTGATTCTGGGACCCGGATCTGCCGATCCCTTCTCACGGCGGGTGCTGCGGGTTTCCATGGGGAATGGCCTGTTCCTCCCGGTCATGGAGGCTTCGAATCTTGAATGGCTCCTGCAGGACCTGTCCGCCAGTCATGGAATGACGATCGCGGGAACGCTTCTTGATCCTGCCGCGCAACGACTCTCCGGGCACAACTTTGCTGCCCGCACTGTGCTGGTGTTTGGCAACGAATACGACGGGATTTCCGCTGCTGTACAGGAGTGTTTGGGGGTGCGGTTGACGATCCCAATGCTCAACGGCACAGATTCACTGAACGTAGCGATTTCCGCCGGTATCTTTCTGCATCAGTACCGCAGTTCTCACCCGCGCTGATGCTCCGGGGAGACATTCTCAGCAGCAGCCGCTATAGTCCGGGAAGAGGCGTGCAGCAGAAGTTTTTCGAAGGTGGCCGGCTGGCCGATGGTGAAGTATGCAGGCGCTGGATTATCTGCGGGAATTGATTGCCTTTCCCAGTGTCAGTTCTGAATCAAATGTGGCTGTGACCGATCAGGCTGAGGAGTGGCTGCAGCGGCTGGGCTTTGAAACGGAGCGAGTGAATTACTCGGATGCCAGGGGAGTGCTCAAAAGCAACGTCGTGGGCCGTCGCGGACCGGCCACTGGCGCCGGGCTGGCATGGTTTGGCCATACGGATGTTGTGCCGGTGACGTCCTGGAGCTGTCCCGGAGCCGGTCCATGGTCAGCCGAAGTTCGTGACGCACGTGTGTACGGCCGCGGAGCCTGTGATATGAAGGGCCCGGTTGCCTGTATGCTCGCCGCGGCCGCTTTGGTGCACACCCCGCTTCGGGCTCCGCTGTGGATCGTGCTGACTGCAGACGAGGAAGTCGGCATGCATGGTGCTCGCCGCGTTGCAGCTCAGTCTCAGCTTTACCGGGAAATCGTCGCCGCGCGTGCGCGAGCTATTATTGGTGAACCCACCTGCCTGCGTGTGGTATATGCGCACAAGGGCGGGAGAACTCTGCGGGCCGTTTCCCGAGGTCGGGCTGCCCATTCAAGCACCGGGCTGGGGATCAATGCAAACTTTGCACTGATCCCCTTTCTGCAGGAAGCAGCGCTCGTGAACCACCAGATGGAACATGCTCCGGAGTGGCGTGATGAACGCTTCACGCCGCCAACTCCGACCATGAATCTGCTGATTACAGACCCGAATACCGCCTCCAACATCACCTCAGCCCGTTCGGAATGCACTCTCTACTTTCGCCCCATGCCCGGACAGCAGGTGGAAGGTGTGGTGCAGCGGCTGCGTGAGTGTGCGGAGCGGCATGGACTGGAGTTTGACGTGGTATTCTCCGGCGAACCGCTGTTTACCCCTCCCAACGCACCCTTCGTTCGTGAGTTGATGGAATTGAGCGGCACGAAGACCGCGGAAACTGTGGCCTACGGCACGGACGGCGCGGTACTCACCGAACTTACATGCCCGGTCGTCTTCGGTCCCGGCGATATCGCCCAGGCCCATACCGACGACGAATGGATCAGCCTCGAACAGCTGGAACGAGGAACCCAACTCTACCACGAAGCCATCAAACGCTGGTGTATTGAGAGGTAGTGCCCGCGGACGGCGAAGGCTTCCGCATGGTCGCTCAGTCCCCTTGTCAGCTGCCTTGTTTTTCCAGCGGTGAATCCGCGTTCAGACGGCCGAACCATGCCAGCGGTCGTTTCACCGCATGAGCTGCTTTGTCGACGACCAGAAAAAATACCGGCGTTAGAAAAATCCCGAACAATGTGACTCCCAGCATACCGCTGAATACCGCTGTGCCCAGCGCCCGTCGCATCTCAGCGCCCGCTCCCGTGGCGAATACCAGCGGCACGACGCCGAGGATAAAGGCAAAGGATGTCATCAGTATCGGTCGGAGTCGGAGCTGGCAGGCTTCGATGATCGCGCTCTGCACATCAGCTCCCTGTTCCCGGCGGAGCTTGGCAAACTCCACAATCAGGATGGCATTTTTGGAGGCCAGTCCGATGAGCACCACGAAGCCGATCTGGGTGAAGATATTGATGTCCATTTCTGCTGCCGCGACTCCGGCGATCGAACAGAGCACGCACATGGGAAGGACAAGGATGACGGCGAGCGGTAATGTCCAGCTTTCGTAGAGTGCGGCGAGCACAAGGAATACGAACGCGATGGATCCGGCAAAGAGCAGCAGTCCGGTGTTGCCGGATGTCCGTTCGAGATACGAGAGTTCGGTCCATTCAGCGGCCATGGACGAGGGCAGTTCACTGAGTGCGAGTTTTTCGAGTGCGGCGATGCCTTCACCACTACTGACACCGGGCGACGTGTTGGCCGTGATCGCCGCTGCGGGGTACATATTGTATCGAGTCACCATCAGCGGTCCGCCGATGCGTTCCACGGAAGCCACGGAACCAAGCGGGATCATGCGACCGTCGCGACTGCGAACATGAAGCTTCTGCACGTCGTCCGGTCGATCACGCCACGGATGGTCGGCCTGCACCACAACCTGCCATGTGCGACCGTACATGCTGAAGTCATTGATATAGCGGGAGCCGAGGAAGCCCTGGAGAGTTCCGAAGAGTTCGGCCATTGAGACTCCCAGTGCAAGGCAGGCGTCGCGGTTGACGTTGACAAACAGCTGCGGGGCGTTGACGTTGAAAACGCTGAGGGTTCCGCGCAGTTCCGGGCGTTCTGCAGCCCTGCGGACCAGGTTGTCAGTTTGTTCCTGGAGGGCCTTCAGGCCGGCATCACCGCGGTCCTCCACCATCAGTTTGAGTCCCCCGGCACGACCAAGTCCGGAGACGGCCGGTGGCGGGTTAATGCTCACTGTCGCCTCGGGGATTTGTGCCGCGTACTGCTTCAGCAGGGATTCCTGAATGACGGAGGCAGTAAGCCCCCGGGGCAGGCGTTCGGGAAAGCCGTCAAGAATGATGAACATCGAGCAGAAGTTTGAGGCACGTGCTCCGAGCTGGAACGAGTTGCCGGCGATGGCATTGATGCTTTTGACACCACGAGTGGCAAGCGTGATTTCCTCGACGCGTTCCAAAGTTCGCAGAGTCCGTTCGGAGGCGGCAGCATCGGGCAGCTGGACGCTGCAGACAAGATAACCCTTGTCCTGTGTGGGAATAAAGCCGGTGGGCAGTGACTGGAAGCCGGTCCAGGTAAGCAGCAGCAGTCCGCAGTACAGCAGCAGCACAACGGCAGGCAGTCGCAGGAGGCGACGCGTAACGGAAGTATGTGCGCGGACTGACAACTGCATGCTGCGGTTGACGAGCCGAAAGAGCCAGCCCAGAAGCAGGTCAAGCAGTCGCGTGAACCCGTCTTTTGGGCCGTGAGCTGGGCGCAGCAGGAGTGCGGCGAGAGCGGGGCTGAGGGTCAGTGAGTTGACTGTGGAAATTGCCGTGGAAATGGCGATGGTGAGAGCAAACTGCCGAAAGAATTCGCCCACAATCCCGGACACAAAAGCGCACGGCAGGAATACGGCGGAAAGCACCAGGCCCACGGCAATCACCGGGCCGGTTACATCCTGCATGGCACAGATTGAGGCTTCTCGGGGTGTTAGTCCCTGTTCAATTCGACGTTCCACGGCCTCCACGACAACGATGGCGTCGTCAACGACAATGCCGATGGAAAGTACCAGACCGAACAACGTCAGATTATTGAGACTGAAGCCGACGGCGGCCATGGCAGCAAAGGTGCCGATGATCGCGACAGGCACCGCAATCAGGGGAATGACGGCCGGACGCCAGCCCTGTAAAAACAACAGCACCACGACTGCCACAAGGATCACGGCGTCCCGCAGCGATTTGAAGACTTCGCGAATGGATTCACGAATAAACGGGGTTGTGTCATAGCCGGCTTCAAACATCAGGCCCTCAGGAAAGTCAGCCGACAAATCGCGAACCGTTTGTTTGACAAGGTCCGCTGTTTCGAGAGCGTTGGCATCCGGGAGCTGGAAGATGGCCAGCCCAACTGTGGGTTTGCGATTGAAGCGGTTGTTGGTTTCCTCAGCGCGGGCCGCCATTTCAACACGACCCACATCACCCAGACGCAGCGTGCGACCGTCGGGCAGTGCACGCACGATGATCTGTTCGAATTCTGAGGGGGATTCAAGTCGGCTTCGAATGGTCAGCGGGAGCTGCCAGGTTCGCGGGCCGTCTGTCGGGGCCTGGCCCAGCTGACCGAGGGCAACTTCGGCGTTCTGTTCCCGAATTGCCGTCGAGACCTCGGCCACCGTCAGACCGCGAGCAGCCAGCTTGTCCGGATCCAGCCAGACCCGCATGCTGTAGTCCCGTTGTCCGAACACGCGAACTTCGCTCACACCGGGCAGTCGGGAAAGCTCGTCCACCAAATGCAGTTTAGCGTAGTTGCTTAGGTAGAGTTGATCATAGCGGCCGTCGGGTGAGTTGATGCTGATCTGGAGCAGAATGTCGGGTGAACGTTTGCGGGTGGTGACGCCGGTTCGACGGACGGCTTCAGGGAGTGTGGGCAGAGCGAGACTAACACGGTTCTGAACCCGAACCTGGGCGAGGTTGAGATCAATTCCCGGACGGAAGGTGACGGTGAGCGCATAGGAGCCGTCATTGGTGCTGGAAGAGTTCATGTAGAGCATGTCTTCGACACCGTTGACTCGTTGTTCGATTGGAGCGGCAACGGTTTCCGCGACGGTTTGAGCACTGGCGCCGGGGTAGTTGCAGGCGACTTCAACTGTTGGCGGCGCGATTGGGGGATACTGGGCCAGCGGCAGCTGTTGCAGCGCAAGTGCTCCAACCATCGTGATCAGAATGGAGATCACGGCTGCAAAGATGGGACGGTCAATAAAAAAACGGGAAAATCTCACGAATTTTTCTCAGGAATCGCAGCTGATGAAGGAGTTTTGTGAAGGGTACCAACAAGCAACGGTGATTCCGAGCGTGTGCAACCGTTATCAATGTGCGGGCAGGGTCGATTCTGCGATGTTGCCGTTGTACAATTCCGCAGTGCGGCACCGCTCTCCCATCGCCCTGCGTATCCGGAGCAAATCAACTTGACAGCCCTCGGTTCCACAGTTTCTCCCGAGGAACTTGCGGCCAGACTGCTTGCGCGCGTGCGGGGCTATGGCCCTTGTGCGGTGGCTTTTTCCGGGGGTGTCGACAGTGCCGTGGTGGCGCAGGCTGCTTTCCTGGTGCACGGAGCGGCCGCGGTGGCCGTGACGGCTGTCAGTCCCAGTCTGGCGGCGGCAGAACGAGAGTTCGCAGCGGCTCAGGCGCGGGACATCGGCATTCGGCATGTGGAACTTGCAACGACAGAGTTCTCTCGGGACGAATACAGGCGGAATGCCGGTGATCGCTGTTACTTCTGCAAGGACACGCTGTATTCCCTGACACGAACACAGTTGGCGGATCTTGGGGTGGAAGTGCTGGTGAATGGCGCGAATCTGGATGATGCGGGTGATCATCGCCCCGGAATGCAGGCGGCCACAGCGCACGGTGTCCGCAGCCCACTGCTCGAAGAGGGCCTGGGGAAAACTTCCGTGCGGGCACTCGCCGCATGGTGGAATCTGCGATCCGCCGACAAACCCGCCGCTCCCTGCCTCGCCAGCCGCATCGCCTACGGAGTGGAGGTGACGGAGGATCGTGTGGGCAGGGTGGAGAGGGCAGAGGCATGGATTCGTCGGGTCACCGGCATTCGCAATCTGCGAGTACGGCTTGAATACCACGAACTGGCGCGGATTGAGGTGCTGCCGGAGGACTTCGGCTTTTTGATGGCGCCCGAGGTTCGGCAGCGACTGGTGGATGAACTCAAATCGCTTGGCTTTCGAGCGGTCACGCTGGATCTGGAAGGCTTCCGTTCCGGGAACCTGAATGGGCTGCTTGTACAGCTCGGCTCAGGTTTGAAACACGAAGCCGGCACTGCCCCGGGGGCCGCTGGAGCCGAAAATGTCTGACCTGGGTGCTCAGCCGAGTTCCGCAGCGAATCTCCCGGGCAGCCCCTCCCCCGCGCCGCTCCCCTTCCCGGGAATGCTCCTCGGAATCGACTACGGGACGAAACGCGTGGGTGTTGCGGTAACAGATCGCGAGCAGCGTTTTGCCAGCCCGCTGCACAATCATCAGCGGCAGGGGCGACAGGGGGACGAGCGATTTTTTCGGCGACTGCAGGCTGAGTATCGTCCGGTGGGGCTGGTGGTGGGCTTGCCCCTGCACATGAACGGGGAGGAGAGCGAGAAATCGCGAGAGGCGCGAGAGTTTGCGAAGTGGCTTTCGGAGGTGATGGGGCTTCCACATGCTTTCCAGGACGAACGCCTCACGTCATGGCAGGCAGAATCGATGTTGTTGTCCGCGGAATTCAGCAAAAAGCAGAGAAAAGAGCGGATGGATAAGCTGGCTGCCCAGATCCTGCTGCAGACGTGGCTGGAACGCCATCCGCGTTAGCCCGTTACGAAGCTCAATCCCTGCGTCGGGAATTTCCATTTCTCAGCAATTCCGAAGCATCAGACCGGAATGTAAGTCAGAAATTCCGTAGTATCTCCGGGCTCCTGGCAGCCGCACCTTCTCAGAGTCTGTTTGCTGTCAATTAACCCCAATCTCAGGAAGTCAGCCACGTGTCTGTGCTTGTTCAGAAGTTTGGCGGCACCAGTGTCGCCAACGCCGAAAAAATCCGTAAGGCAGCACAGCGGGCCGTTGATGCACGCCGTGCCGGTTACGATGTCGTGGTGGTCGTCAGTGCTCGCGGTCACAAGACGGATGAACTCATCGATCTCGCTCGTGAGATCACTCGCAATCCCCGTCCCCGCGAAATGGACATGCTCCTGTCGACCGGCGAACAGGAGTCGGTAGCTCTGATGGCAATGGCCGTTCATGAGTTGGGTGAAGAGGCCATCAGTCTTACGGGTGCACAGATCGGTGTCCGCACCGACACTACCCATACCCGCGCGCGAATCGTCAGCATTTCCACGGAACGCATGCGTGAACTGCTGGCTGCAGGCCAGATCGTGATCGCTGCGGGCTTTCAGGGTGTGGATGACGAAATGAACATTACCACACTGGGCCGCGGTGGCAGTGACACGACCGCCACCGCACTGGCAGCCGTGCTCCACGCAGAAATCTGCGAGATCTACACGGACGTCGAAGGGGTCTTCACGACCGACCCACGGGTGGTCAGGACTGCTCGCAAAGTCGAACGCATTTCCTACGACGAGATGCTTGAGCTGGCAAGCCTGGGCGCCGGGGTGATGCACTCCCGCTCCATCGAATTCGCCAAAAAATATTCCGTACCGCTTCGCGTGAGGCCATCCTATTCGGACGGCCCCGGCACACTGATCGCACCGGACTCCGGAACGTCCCCGGCGCTCGTCACCGGCATTGCATTCGTCCGCAGTGAAGTTCTGATTTCGCTGGTGGGGCTACCCGACCAGCCCGGCGTGATCAGCAGCCTGTTCACAGCTCTTTCAACGGCCAAAGTGCCGGTTGACATGGTTGTCCAAAACGTCGGTCGCGAAGGCTTCGCGAATGTGTCATTCACGGTCGCTGAAGATGATCTCGATGCTGCTCTGAAGGTCGCTCGTGACATTGGCAATAAATTCCGGGCCAGAAATGTGCAGCACTCCGCTGAATTATCCAAAGTCTCCATCGTCGGCCATGGCATGCAGACTCACACCGGTGTAGCCGCTCGAATGTTCGGGATCCTCGCTGAAAACGGGATCAATATCCACGTGGT
The DNA here is from genome assembly GCA_041161565.1 of Planctomycetota bacterium. Taxonomy (GTDB): domain Bacteria; phylum Planctomycetota; class Planctomycetia; order Planctomycetales; family Planctomycetaceae; genus SXXK01. The sequence goes on from JBEAUF010000192.1 coordinate 11,032, forward strand.
AACTACCAGCGAAATTCGTGTGTCTGTACTCATCCACGGCAGTCGCTGCGCTGAGGCCGTAGAGGTTATTCACCGAGGGTTCGGGCTTGATCAGCCCAACACATCTCCGCCGGATGTTGGTCATGTTGCCAACGTGACGGCAACTCCCGCCACCATCCCGGACGCTGCTCGGATTGCCGACGTCATCACAAGACTTGATGGCATGGAGAGTATCCTTGTCAGCGACGTGTCCGTGGACACTGCACAGTCAAGAATCACTGTCACCGAGCTTCCAGACGACCCAGGGATCGCGCAGGCAGTATTCACATCCATTGCCGAAGGCGGAGTGCTGGTTGATCTGATCGTCCAGAACGCCCCTCGCGAGGGACGCGCAGGCATCTCCTTCACTGTTCCTGCATCAGACCTGGACCGCTCGCTGCTGCTGCTGCGAGAGGTCCTCGACAAACATCCGCAGTCCCGGGTTACGTCTGACCGCCGTATCGGGAAGCTGACTGTTTCCGGTATCGGCCTCCGCAGCCACACAGACGTTGGTCGACGCGTCTTTCACACGCTGGCAGAGCACTCCATCAATGTGGAAATGATCAGCACCAGTGAAATTAAGCTGAGCCTCGTGGTGGCTGCTGACGATGCCGCGAAAGCTCTCGCTGCACTGCAGTCGGAATTCTCGTTGACCTGATACTGCAGGCTGTTCCTTCAGGCTACTTGCCGGGAACCGTTTCCGGCTGTATCTCTGATTTTGCTGCTGCGCCGTCAGCGGTTGCCTTGCGATTATCACGTACCTTGACGAATCCGCTCATCGCAATCACCAGTGCCGCGAGCAGGAGCACCACTGATTTCCATTTGGCCGACTGGTCGCGAAACTTTTGAGTGCCCGCGGAACGCCCAACGAGGGCAGATGCGATGAAGAATGCTATGAACGCCAGAATGATCTTGGTCCTAATCAGGCCGTGATAGACTCCGTCGCCCTTGTGGCTCGGCATTGCGAGGAAATAATTCACAAAGCCGGAGATCAGGAAGAGTGCGATGCCGGCATGGACGAACTTTTTCCATCGCTGGCGGATGTCTTCAAGAGCCGCTGTATTTCCTGCCAGTGCAGGGGCTACGACGAATCTAAGAGCGGTCAGGCCACCAATCAGCACGATCGCTGAACCCACGTGTACCCAGCGAGAAACCACGGCGACGAGAAAGGATGGATCCATGAAAACAGGCTTTCGGAGAAAACTAATGGAACTGTCCGTCACGGCGGCATGGAGCAGTCGCTCCTGTTCCGGCGTCGATTGATCATAGTCCGTTGATGCCGGGTGGCGAATTCCGCTACCGCACTCCGCAGCGGTTTTTGCTATTTCTTCGCTGTGAAGCAGTACAAGTGTTTGCTGGAGCGAATGAGTAAGCGCCCGCTGCTGATTGCTGGTGTGGCACTGAAGTCTTCCGAGTCCGTTGTGATCCTGCTGGAGGAGATCTGTTCCAGCGTCTCGGAGGGTTTGAGCACATGTAGTTCGCCGCTGCGACTTACGTAGAAGATTTTCCCGTCGCCCAGAACCGGCGACGAATAGTCCTGGCCACCCATGCCACCCCGTCCACCTCGCCCGCCGCTGAACCCTCCGAACCCTCCGCGTCCGCCACCTGGTGGCTGGCCCGGCGTTCCTGGACCACCTGGGGCCCCCGGGGGACGCTGCTCACGAGCTGCTTCGGGCTGTTGGTTACCGTCGGTACGAGAAGACTGCAGACGCCCCTGAAAAACTTCGCTTCCATCAGCCGCTTTAATGCACTTTACAGTGCTGCCCGAAATCAGGTACAGACGACCCTCGTACAGCAGCGGCGTGGAAAACCGATTGCTGTCGTTTCCGGACCAGGCGACGTGGTCGGCCGTTACATCACCCCGCCCGCCACCACGAATGGCGATTGAACCGCCACCGCGACCTTCCACCGCATAAATCATGCTGCCGTCGACCAGTACGCTCGAATTAAACTGGTCTGTCTGCATCGCACTGCAGTACCAGCGGAGTTTTCCTGACTGCGGGTTGATCGCCCAGATTTCAGAGGGAGCCCCGATGACGATGTCCGTGCGGGACTCGTCCACGACGCTCAGAGCCGGTGTTCCCCAAACACTGCCGAGCAGGTCACTGTCGGCTTTCCAGAGTTCCTTGCCCGTCACGGCGTCGAGCCCAACAACTGCGCGAGTTTCCGGACCCGCGGCGACCACGAGTACGTTTCCAGCAAGGATTGGGCTGGATGAAGACCCCCAGGCACGGTCGTCAGATCCTGTACCGACTTTTGCGTGCCAAAGCTGGTTGCCTTCGAGATCCCAGGCATATACGCCCGATTTTCCAAAGAAACCATAGACAGTTTTTCCGTCCGTTACGGGGGTGTGAGATGCGTAGCCGTGCTCAGGAACACCCATGCCGCTGTACTCGTCTTCCGGGAGCACCGTTTCAATGGACTTTTCCCAGAGCACCTTGCCGTCGCTGGCCGAGATGCAGAGCATATGTCGCTTGAGCTGCTGCATTTCGCCGGGAGCGTTTCGATCGATGCCATAGCCGGAGTAACAGGTCAAAAAAATGCGGTCTCCCGCGGTCACAGGACAGGACACGCCGGCTCCCGGCAAGGGGGTTTTCCACGCCAGAGTATCCGGGTCACTGATGGAATCCGGCAACGGTTCAGTATCGGTGCTGATACCTGTTCCGTTGGGGCCGCGGAATCGCGGCCAGTCTGAACCGGGCAAAGGGGCCGACAGTGTGGATCCGAGCAGGAGTGCCAGCGCCCAGCGGCGAAGTGAAAAACAGCTGCGGATCATCTGCCGGAGTCCTTTGGAAGGCTGTGGGACACACCAGGATTGCTGCGGGCACTGTGCCCGGCCCTGACATTCATTCAACACCGCCGGTCGGGCGGCTGGGTCGAAAAATCCCCGTGAAATGCTCGAGTTTTTGTGAAATCAGAGGCTGGTGGGATCCATCAGCTCCACAGCATTTCCAGCCACATCGCTGATGTAGACGGAACGCGTGCCGTCGCGGTGCGGTTTGAGCCCGGGATGGGTCGTCGCACGGTCCGATACAAAGGCGATGTGCGGTGGGTGGTGCCCCGGCAGCACCAAAGCCAGATGCAGATTTGCGAACTTCAGGAAGCCCCATGTCGCGTCCTGATAGGCCACCTCGCAGCTGAACTGCGAACGATACCAGTCAATCGCCTCTGCGATGTTTTTCACTTCAATCGCCACGTGATGTACGGAATCCAGATTTTCTGACATGTTTGGCTCCTGTTGCTCTATTCCGCGGTCCGCAGCGGACCGCTTTGCTGTCATTGTAGGCGCGCCACTCCCTATGGGGCGATTGCCCTGCAGAATCATGTGTGTCTCAGCCCTGCTGATCCCCGGGTTTGTCCACCTTCTGAGGATCGCTCTCGGGGGGCCCGGCTGGCTTGTACTCGCTGCACCCCGAAGTCAGGGTCAGCAGTCCGAAGGTGAGCATCAGCAATAAGCGAATGCGGAAGAGGTGTGCTGTCATGCGGGCGTCTTTCACAAGTCAATTCCTGCCATCCGGAATACGTCTCAGCTGAAGCTCGTCAAACCACAAATCGTCGTTGGGAACATTCAGCCTCAGATCCTGAAAAACACCGTCGGAATCCGGCACGAAATGGATGGTGCCTTCAGCAAACCAGGCAAACGTTTTTCTCCAGCGAATCACAAACGTGTCGTAGTGCAGATGCTCCAGATCGGCCACCAGATCGGGATTGGGCAGCAGTCGGAGTACGAGTCGACCGTTTTCTTCGACAATCGATGCTTCACCGTACAGTGGACAACGCCAGGTGCCGGTGTAGGCAGCGAGTGCGTGAGAGGGCTGTGTACCGCTGGCTTTGGGCTTCACCACCTCTGCAATCCTCGCTGCAAAATCGAGGCGACCGTCCTGATCTTGCGTCAGTCCTTCGGCCAGCCAATCCCTGGTTGGGCCGCCAAGAAATCGGTCGGCAATTGCCATACAAAGGGCCTGCGGAAGTCCCGTCATACTGTTGGTGAGTACCACAATTCCCAGTTGCTCCTCCGGAATCAACAGCACCTGGGAATACATCCCATCGTAGCCGCCGCCATGTCCCACTGTCTGCCGACCGCGGTAATCCGCCAGCATCCAGCCAAGACCGCAGGAACGAAAGTGCGTGGAAGGGGTGCGCTCGCGTGCCGCTTCGCTGACGGGAATCACCGTGTGGGGGGACCACATGCGATGCGAGGCTGCACGGGAGAACAGCTGAACGCCCGTTTCCAGCCTGCCACGGCGGAGCTGCAGCAGGAGCCACTTAGCCATGTCATCCGAGCAGGAAATAACTCCCCCTGCCGCTGCCATGGTGTCCCAGTTGACCCATGGGATCGGCATGTTTCCGGTCGTGGATGTCTTGTGCGGCGTGGCGGCATTTCCAAGCTGGGGAAGCTCAGTGGTGGAAAGAGCCGTTCGGTGCATCTCCAGCGGTTGCAGGATGCGACTGCGGACGAATTCCTGCCAGGATTGGCCCGATGCACTCCGGATGACCTCGCCCGCCGCAAGGAACATCAGGTTGGAATAACCGTACTCCGCGCGGAAGCGATTCCTGAGGGGCAGGTGCCGCATGCGACGAAGCACTTCCTCGGGCGAATACGGCGTCCCCCACCAAAGCAGGTCGCCGCTGAAGGTACCGAGCCCCGAACGGTGGCAGAGCAAATCGTCGATCCGAAGTTCGGTTGACGCCCAGTGCTCACTGAACTGCAGCCAGGGAAGATGCTGCTGAACTCGATCATCTCTTCGCAGCCTGCCCTCGTCCTCAAGCATGCAGATGGCTGCTGCAGTGAAAGCCTTGGTGTTGGATGCGATGGCGAAAAGAGTTTGCTGGTCGACGGCTTCCGGCCGGCCCTGTTCACGCACACCAAAGCCCTGTGAAAGCAGCACCTCGCCGTCTTTCACAATCGCAACGGCCAGCCCTGGAACCTGCCACTGCCTCTGAGCCGTCTCGATTTGAGCTGTCAGTTCTGCGGCGTCGGGCGGCTGTGCGATGGCTGGTGGCTGTGCGATCGCAGAACGTGCCGTCAGCAGCGTAATGATCAGCAGCCACGCAATGGGCAGGGCAGGCAGAAAGGTTTGGCTGGCGATTTCTTTTAGTTTTGTCATGGAATCACTCAGAGAGTCCGCGGACATCAAGTCAAGCGAGGTCAGTCTGCCGACGTCTGAATGCTATCGGGTCGCAGAACGGGGTGCCAGCAAGGCAACTGCGGGGACCTCAAATTGCAGCAGGCCGGCGGATACTGCTCCGCCGGCCTGCTGAATTCAGGTGTACGTCACTGTCGCCGTGGGTTCATCAGCTGCCAGCTGAATCCTCTTCTTTGTCGTTTCGCCTCACCTTTCGGCTCACGACAAGCCCGGCAAGCATTGCGAACATGCCTGTGCGGGCAGAGTTTTCGTTGTTGGACGACACCTCAGCGGGGACAGTCAACGGCACAGCCGGAGGTGCTGGTACTGCATCAAAACCAACCAGCGACTCTTCGGTGCCTGCTGCCAGGAATTCCGCCATCAGTATGTCAATTTCGGCCACAGATTCCGGGGCGATGATCTCTGCTGCAGCCGGGACCGTCACGGCATCGCTGACTTCGGGATCAACCTGCAGTACGATGCCGGTTGAGTGCACCGTGATGCTGCGGATCCCGTCATCTTCCGCGACCGGGATGGATGTGGCCAGGAAGGTGTTGAGATCCAGGCCTGCTACCAGCGGAGCATCGTTAAGCGGTTGTGAGGGCGTATCCTCGGAGACTACGCGGAAGTCGAGTGGCTGGCTCCACGGGAGTCCGCTTCCGCCAGCATCAAGACCGCGAACCCACCAGCGGTAGGTGCGACCGGATACCAGGGTAATCGGGGACTGATAGGTGCCGGTCTGCAGACCTCTCTGGTTGATGACAATCGGCTGTGATGCCTGCGACATGTCCTTCACAAGAATCTCATAAGTCACCACTCGGGAACCACCCGTCCAACTGAAGGTGGGGCGATTGCTGGCGAACCCGGAGGGGCTCAGCAGCGTTGGAGCATCACCGACACCGACGTTGATCGAAAAGTCGGCCGCAGCGCTCCACTGTGATACGTTGTTGTCCTTGTCAAAGGCCCGCAGCCATGCGCGGAAGTTGCCATTCTCGAAGGGCAGTACTGTCTGGAAGGATGTGCCTGTAAGATCCTGAACACGCAGCACCTGCTTCTGACCGGTGGTCAGGTTATCAACCCACAGGTCGTACCGCACGTACTCAGCAACGCCTCGCCAGACAAAGTTTGGCAGGTTCGTGTTGATCGCTCCGCGAGGTGCGACAATCACGGGCACCGGCACGTTGAAGTCGGTCGGTTTGCTCCATGCGGTTTTGCGACCGTCCGCTCCAATCGCCTGCACCCACCAGCGGTAGTTGGAGGCACTCAGAGCAGTGGTTGGCGTGAAGGTGATTTCTTTGGCACCCGGGACGTGGTTCACGAACACCCGGATCACCTGCTTGACACCCGTGGAGAGGTTGTCGACCCAGAGATCGTAGCGTACCGCAGAGTCGATCGCCTGCCAGCGGAAGGTGGGAGTGCTGTCGGTGGTTACTCCCACTGGCGAAATGGTCAGGGGGCCGACCCGATAATCCATCTGGAACGTGTACTTAGGACTCCACAGTCCGGCTTCGCCGTCTTCGGCAAGCGGCCTGACCCAGGCATCAAAGGTACCGTTGGGCAGTGGGGTAGTTGGAGTGAAAGTATTTCCCTGGAGGGCAGGGGAGTAGATCAGCTTCACGGGTCCGCCAACCTGATTCACCCAGAACTCATAGCGGAATGCACCAAGATTTGTCCACTCGAAGGTCGGAGTGGTGTCCATGGTGGGGGTGAGCGGTTTGGTGATGGCCACCTGGGCGATGGTAAAGGTTCGCGGAGCACTCCAGGCACCCGGATTATCGTCACCATCGTAGGCACGGACGTACCACGTAAATTCGCCTGTCCCCAGCGATGCAGCGGCTTCGAAGCTGTTTGTGGGAATAAACTTCTCTCGGATCACATCGGTTTTCCGCACGGGCTTTGTGCGGTCGACCGCAAGCTCGTAGCGGGATGAGCCCGGGATATCAACCCATGTGAAGAGCGGAGTCAGGTCAAAAGTGACCCCTGACGGACTCGTCAGCGACATCGTAGTGATCGTGAATGGGTATTCGTCACTGGTGGCCTGACCCATGGAGTTGGAGGCAATGATCACGACGCGGTAATTGCCAGGGGCGAGGTCATTGGTCGGAGTAAATGATGTTGCGGTCAGATTCTCTGCCAGCGTGATGTCGGGGCTGCCTGACTGCTTCAGGACCACCTTGTACCTCGCCGGGCTTGCAGACCAGCGGATTTCAGGAGTGCGGTCTGTGGTGAAGGTGAACGGACGCTGCACGACCGGTACTGTGGGAATTCCGACGAGTACCTGCTGTTCGACGAAGCTGGATTCTCCGAGGCTGTCTGTCACCACCAGACGCACCGTGTACGAGAGTTTGCTGACGTCGTTGTAGCTGAATGTCGTGGTCCGCACGTCACCGGTGGTGGTGAGCGTCGGTGTTGCATTTGGCCAGTCGAAGAACCATTCCAGCTTGCTGATAGTGCGGCCGGAGGATGGGTTTGGATGCGACGACCGGGTGGCGTCGAAGAAGATCGTTTCTCCGAGAGCCGCCGGGTTGGGGCGTGCCGTAAAGATAGCCACGGGTTCATTTGTGAGATATTCAGCAGCACCGATATCAATTGTCAGCACACCGTCGCGGTTACCGTCGACCAGTCTGGGATTGCCTGCACCGTCCTTTTCACCGACGATCGATGTACTGGGATAGAGCGAATTATTGCCGCCATCAACAGCCGCACTGCCCTGGATCAGAGGGTTGATACCGACGCCGTTTCCAGCGGTGTAGGTCAAATCCCCAGTTACCGCAGCCAGCGGCAAATCGTCACGACCGAACGTGTCTGCAGCCAGCAGGCCGGCAGCAGCGGCGTTCATAAAGGTTGCGTCCAGTACCTGAATACGATTGGATCCAAGTGATTGGACACCGCCGTGGAGATCCAGCGAGGATGAGGCTGCGGACGTCGGCAGGTCGGCATCGGTTGTGTTACGCTCCAGCAGCGTGTTGGCCAGAGTGGTGGCAGTGGGCAATTCACTATTGACGCCACCACCACGAGAGCCGGATTCGTTGTTGATAACGCTGACGTTCTGCAGCCTCGCCGTACCGCCTGACTCGTTGAACAGGCCACCGCCCCGCGAACCGGCATAGTTGGTTGAGAGCGTTGAACTGGTGAGCGTGATCGAGGCCAGATTATTGATCGCGCCGCCGCGAGAGCCCGCGATGTTTTCGGAGACGGATACCACGTTACCCGTGATGGTGCCCAGGTTGTGAATACCTCCGCCCTGGCTTCCGGCGATATTGCAGATGATGTTCACATTCAGCAGAGTCAGGTTGCCTGCGTTGAGGATGCCGCCACCCTCAAACGCCCGACCGTTGCGAATCGTCATGTTTTGCAGAGTCAGTCGTGCGCCCGAGTGCACATGAAAGACTCGGTCCAGCAATCCACCGTCAATGATCGTCACCCCTGCACCCTGACCGCGAATGATCAGTTCGCCGGTGACGTCAAGGTCTCCCGTGGCTGCTGCGTCCTCAAAATCTCCCGGAATGCTCAGCTGGTAAAGCCCTGCGCCAAGCTGGACAACGTCGCTGCCGGGAAATGCATTGCTTTCCATCACAGCAGCTCGCAGGGTCCTTGCTCCCGTAATCGCTGCCGAAATTGCATCACCGGGCTTGGTGTCGGGAAGATCGGCCAGATCCGGCGAATCCACCGTGGTTGTCCAGACATCTGACTTCTGCGTTAGCTCTACGCTGGGATCAGTCGGATCCTTCAGAATCAGGCGGTTGCTCTGGTCCAGATCCCTGATCCCGGAATTGGTCGAAATCAGCGTCAGTGCGTACGTCCCTGGCTCTGCTGTCAGCAATGACAGGTCAATAGAGTAGCTATGCAGCGCGAGCTGGTTGACGGTCAGCCCGGTAAGCGGAATATCCACGCCGTTGCGAGTCAGCCGGAAATCAGTGATATCAACGCCAGTCACATCCTCAGTGAACGTAATGGTGACCGTCCCTGCGGAAACGTTTCGCGGATCGGGTGTCACAGGGCCAATTGCTTCGATATCGGGATTACCCGGTTTGGGGCCGCCCACGTTGCCGCCACCGCCGCCACCGCCACCGCCAGTACCGCCGCCGCCAGTACCGCCGCCGCCACCACCGGTGCCACCGCCACCGCCACCGCCGCCGGAGGAAGCCGGGGCGTCAATCGAAAGCTCGTAGGAGCGGGTCGTGCCATAGCGGAACGGTTTGCCGTTAGCAGTTACTCCCGTGTTCTCGCGCTCGGTGCTCAGAACCTCAATCACATATTCCCGGCCGGCAGTTACGAAGACAGGCAGTGAGGAAGCGTTGCCGGGCGACGAGCTGCCATACAGCGTGCTTCCATCGAAGTCCTGAAACATCGCCACTTCTTCAGTGTTTTGCGATGGGTCGATCTCATAGATCATGTAGTTCAGGGTGCTGCCCAGTGTGTCAGCAGCGTTCAGGTTCACTGAAAGTGCACCCGTTCCGGCGGCCGTGAATCTGTAGTAGTCGCGGTCCGCCTTCGTATGGATGTTCAGGTTTCCTCCCACAGCGAGACTGTTCACCGACAACAGGCCGGATATGGGGCCAAGTTGCGTGCCACCAACAAAGTTATTGTTGTTTTCGAGGGAGTCCGGAGCGATGGGGTCTTCACCCGCCTGCACGTTGAAGATGTCTCCTCGGTTCAGCGAAAATGGCGTCGCTCCGGTAAAATTCGGAGTGTCATTCCCGGTGTCCCACTGGTAGTCGTAGGCACCAAAAGAGTCCATGCTGACGATTGAATAAAAGTTGCTGAAACCCAGCGTTGAACCGGTCTGCGTGAAACGATTGAAATCAAAGTCTGACTCAACTCGCCACGTTGGGGTGCCCATGCCGTCATAGGACCAGTTGACGACCAGACCGCCGTCGTCGGCGATCATCGGAACGAAACTGGGAACGTCCCCTACGAAGTCGAAGAAGCCGATTGTACGCGTGGCGTTCCGTTTGCGGTCTGACGACAGCGGGGCGGAATTGAAATGCCCGTTGGGATTCAGGTCGGGGTGGGCGTGGTTGCTGGGGGGTGACGTGGATGCAGTTGTGTTGCGGGACTTGAAGTAGTCTTCCCGGTTGTCGAGGTAGGCGAAACCGTTGGTTACGTCCAGTGAGTTGCCGACGTTGCCCCGGAAGGACAGGTCAAACCGCGACAGCGGATCGCGCAGGCCGACGTCCCAGCGGAATCTCGGGCTATCAGAGGCGTCAAACAGCCCCTGCGACTGCAGAGGCATGTGCGATATGAAGTTGTCGAAGTAAACGTCTGCTCCGATGTTACCATCGAAGACGTTGTTCCATATCTCGGCGTCCACACCGGAAAGTCCCAGTTCTCCGCCAGCGTTGGCTGCCCTGAGTTTGCCTGAGGATTCAGCTGTACCAACGCGGATGACGAGGCCGCCCAACGTGCCGGGTACTAGAGTGTTTGCGTGGCCCCAGTCGAGGTTGGCGACCCCGGAGGCATCATTGTTTCCAAACTCAAACAAGGTTGGGACGCGGGAGTTGAGCAGGCGGGAGCCATTGGACTGAATCAGGTTATCCTGAATACGCAATTCGATATTTGGGTCGGGGATATTGGAGTCGCCGGTATCGATGAATACTGAGAGTTGATCTGTAGAATTGACCTGACGTTGATTGACAGAGGCCGTGTTGAGGACGTAGATGCCCTCCATACCGTTCGAGAGAACATCGTTGTTTCGAAGTGTGACGAAGACATCGCTCTGCAATCGGTTCAAAATGTCAATGCCACGCCCGACATTCCCGGTCACTCGGGAATTCAGCAGCTGCACGGTGGAATTAACTGACGCTGGAATATCCTGTCCGCCCCCAAGCAGGCGTGGAATTTCAAAAGTGCTGTCTCCAAGGAACTCCAGTCCGTCGCCGCCGTTGCTGAGAATGTCTGCGTTATTGATGACGACATAAACGTCGGTGGCGACTTCGTCCGCATGTTCAAGGTTTCCACCCTCCTGCAGGTGATCCATCCCAATATCAACGCCATTTCGAGCATTGCCGACGAAGCTGGCGTAATTCACCTGAACAATGCGACGTCTCTCATTACCCTGGTTGTAGAGATTGTCAAGGTGTGGGCTGTTGTGTTGAGTAATCATCAGGCCGTTTCGGCCGTTGTTGTTGAACGTATTTCCGGTTGCGGGGGTGCCACCTCCGAAGGCTGCTGAAAGCCCCTGACCCAGCTTCGCTCCATCCTTGCCGTTGGAGTCGAAATGTGAGTTGATCACGGACAGGTCCAGGTCCATCCCGCCAACTCGGCGTCGGTAGGGATCATTCTTGTCGTCGATGGAGACGATTCTCAAACCGTCTTCGCCGTTGTTGCTGAGCGAAGAGTCCACAAAAGCGAAGCTGCCAAAGGCTGCTCCATGATTGCGGAAACCTGTCAGCGTATTCTGGGTCAGTTGAACGTTTGTAAACGAACCAGTGAACTGCAGCGTATCGAAGAAGTTGAAGGCATCGATTGAGAAGCCGTCACCCGTATTTTCGCTGATGATCGAATCAGAGGAGGTGAAGGTGATATCGCCCTGCTGGAAGACACGAATGCCCACACCGCCAGCAGAGTTTGTCGAACCCGGCACGCCGTCGTTCGGATGGAACCCTGAATTAGCCGGAAGCTTTCCGTTGCGTTTCACCGAGTTGTTGTTGAACGTGAAGCCCAAACGGACGTCAGCCTGAGCGTCGACGCGAACTCCGTATTGCCCGTTATCCTCAATGAAGTTCTCGTTGACACTGAAATCAAGCCGATCGATCGCCGTGTTGCTCGCGAAAATATCAAAACCGTCGCCAACATTATTTGTGGACCGGTTTTTCTGGAGGTTGACGGCGTTGAGCCTGGCGTCCTCTGTACGTTCGAAGTGGAACCCGTCGCGGCCGCTGTTCAGAAAGGTGTTGAAGACCACGTCGAGTGTCTGAATTCGCGAGCGTTCCCGCATCGAGAAGAACATACCGTTGCCGGCGTTACCCTGATTGTCGACGCCAATCACGTTGTTACGGATGACGGACTGCTGCAGGATTGCACTGGCGTCGGCGTTGATCCGGCCGTCGTCGAGACGAACGAAAATGCCCTCGCCGGCGTATGGAGTGGCCGCGGAGGCATCGTCGCGGGTGGAAGTGATCGTATTGTTCCAGATTTCGAAGGAGCCTGTCCCGTAGTCAAGAGCCTCAAGAGCGATGGCGGCACCGCGGTTTGAGTGCAGAGTGTTGCCACCGTTGTTTGTGTTACCCTGCCCCGGCGATTCGCTGCCGAGGAGCACACTGAAACCGAGGTCATGCGACTCAACCACGGCAGCAGGGTCATTTTCGGGCAGTGGAAGGTCTCTTCCGAGTCCAAAGCTGTAGGACTGGAACAGCACGCCGCGATCATCATTTGAACTGATCACGTTGCCAACAATGTCAGCACGGACTGTGGTACCGACCTCAGGTCGGGCGAGTATGCCCAGCCCGCGATTCCCGGTGATTGTGTTCCCCATGATGCCCTGAGGAACTACATCACCATTCGCCGCGGCTTCACTGACCCGTACAAAGGATCCACCAACGGTGTAGTTACCGCTGCCGCTGCGTCCCTTCAGCAGGAATTCGTCCGCTGACACTACCGTGACGGCGTAAGTGCCATTTGCATCGGCATTCCCCTGAACGCCGGTGATCCGCACTACGTCGCCTGTCTTCAGGCCGTGGGCTGCCGATACGATGCGGATATCCGGAGTGTTTGTGGCGTCCTGGATCGGATGGGCGGCTGAGTCGACCTTCAGGTCAATCTGAGAAAACCCGCGGGCCACATCGGCTGAATTACCACCGCCGCGGAAGTCAGGAACATACCACGAACCGCCTTTGGCGAATACGAAGGTGCGACCGTAGTTTACACCGGTACCCTGCAGCGAGAATTTATTATTCGTGAGTCGTGTGACGAAAAACCGGCCATTCGCGCGGTGGTTCACGCCGAGGGTTGATTCCTGAATCCCCTGGATGATGATCTCATCACCCGTGTTCAGGCCGTGATTCGCCGAAGTTACCTCGAAAGGCACATTCAAACGACCGCCGGTTACGTTCTCCACCAATCCTGAGCGGGAGACGGTGGGAAGCAGTGAGATACCGTTACCGCCGTTGTTGGAAATCGCGTTGTCCTGGATCAGCCCGGCAAAGCGACTGTCCTGCATGCTGACGCGGATACCATCCTGGCCGGCACCAGAGATCTGATTGTCACTGATCGAGCCGGTGATATCGCTGTAAACGCGGGAATTCAGGAACAGTCCATTCCCCGGTGAACCGGAAATTGTATTGGACTGAACGAGCAAATTTGTGACTGGTGTGCCGGAGGCATTGATCTGCACGCCGTGCGTAATTCCTGACGCTCCGGCACCCGGCAGGAACTGTGAGGCCGACAGTGCAGCCGGGTCGCCCGCCATCTGCCCGAGCAGAGTTTTCTGCTGGTTTTGCAGATCACGGAAATAGAACTCCACGTCGGCACCAATCAGCTGGTTGCCGAAAATGGAAGCCGGGATCGGACCGAGGAGGTCAACATCGAGAACAAACTGCAGAGTTTCTCCGGGGTTGAAGTCCGTGAAACTGACCGTCAGCGTTTGATTGTTATTGCTGAGCACAGCGCTTGAGAAACCGGTTATCGCACCTGTACCACCGACTGGAGTGAACGGCTTTCCGGTCTGTGGATCGGGGTCAAACTGCAGACGGATATCCCTCAAATCAAACACGAACGTCTGCAGATTTTCGCTGCGAACGGAACGGTTGGTGAGGGTGAACGGCTGCACGAAGGTGTCACCTTCGGCACGGAACAGAACATTGGCGCCTTCAGATGAGCCGATTGTGTTGCCCTGGATTGTCAGTCCATCGAGGCGTCCAACGGTGCTGGCAGTCGTATCCAGACTTCCCGTCGCGTTTACTCGGACCGCATCGCGGTCGCGGGTGGAAATCTGGGTGTTATTGATGATACGAAAATCGTCGGCCGTGCTGACCGCTCCCGGGGTACTCTGCAGATCCAGCAGAATTCCCTCGAAGCCGGCCGGGGCATTGATGCGGTTATCCGCGATCACCCCGTTGCGAATGTCAGCACCCTGAGATGCCGAAATCATGATGCCGGTTACGGTGCTGTCCTCGATCGTCAGCGAACCTGCGTCTGTGTTCACAAAATTGAGGTCAATCCCACGACCGTTGCCGGAGATCGAAACGTCCTCAACAGCCACAGAGTCAAGCCCTGTGACATTCGTGAGGTCGAGGTTGATGCCGATCGCGTTGCCCTGCGTAATATTCACAGACTCAATTGCCAGACGCTTCAGCGAAACGCCCGTGAGACTGATGGAAATCGAGTCACCTGAGGTCGGCGAAATGCTGATCCCCTCGATGACCAACCCGTCCTTCGTGCCCAGCGTTGCATTGGTTATCACGAGGCCGCCAGCGGGGTTGGTGAACAGCGACTGGTTTTCAGCGTTGATCACCAGTGAGTTGACCTGCACTGGGTTACCGGACAGCAGCATACGCTCTTCCAGTGCTTCCAGTCGGCTGCCCTGTGGGCGGCTGACTCGACCAGCACGGCGGGAAGCGGCCGCGGACAAACGGCGACGGGCAAATGAAAGCCAGGTGTTCAGCAGCATTGGGGTTGACCTGATTCAGAAAACAGGATCTGGCCGGTGTCAAGAGAAATCCTCGGTCCGCCGGCAATTTTTGCAGGTTGGTCCTGCAGGCGCACATCCGGACTCTGCCACCTCATTCACTCGGTATAACCGACACAACAGGTTGAGGAAAAGCCGAGCCTCGCCGGGGAATCGAACGAAACCGGGAATAAGACGAATTCGGAGCCACCGCCCAACAAAGCGAAGCGGGAATTGAAGCGAAAACTGCGCGACGACCAGCCGTCAGGGGCGCTCAGCCACCCGGGGGCAATTCCAATCCCAGCCTGCGCACTGCTATGGCTCGCACAAACACACCTAGGCCACTGGCAGGCCCCGCTCCACGCGAATGCGGCGAACTTCTGCCAATACGCCTTCAACGACGGCAGAATTCCCGGCGATTCGAAGATACTGGAGCAGATTGATGAGCAGATTCGCCAGCCACGTGATCAGTGCGGATGTGAAGTGGATCGCGGAATCAGAAATACCCGTCATGGGCTGTAAGCTGGCCGCGGAAGCCGGATCGGCAATCGCTCCAAGACAGCCTGTGGCAAGCACCAGCAGAAAGGACAGAAGAATTCCTGGCAATACGGAATATTTGAGTTTCTGACTGCGACGGTGGAAGACATCAGACAATCCGTAGGCCCGGGAAGATTCTTCGATCCAGCGGCCCGTACCCATAAACCAGGTAAAAACCAGTGCATGCACCATGGTGATGCCTGTGAGCGCCCCCAGACCGATCAGGATGTGGCTGCCGATTCGGGCATTCACGACCGGATCACGGCCACCCAGCGTCATGGGGTCGCCCACTTGAAGTCCCAGAACCATGGCTGCCACCATACTGAAGTGAGCCAGTACGGCGAGCGTCAGAAAAATGCGTTTCATGTGCAGCGATTGCCGTCGTCGTTATTCGGAAAGCTCCATCGACAGCTCCTGCCTGACCTTTTGGTCAATTTGCTGTTCGTTGAGCCGTACTGTGAGGTCCATCGTCAGATCAAGCTCCGATTTTGCGATGCGGCCGTTCTCTGCATCGAAAAACACACGGCCTTCTCCCTCAGATGCGTTCAGCGTGACCTGTTGGGCCGCATTTTCACCACTCTCAATGGCAATCGTCGGAGCCATTGTGATGACCGTAAAACCGGTCGCCGAATCAACGCCGGCATGGGTCAGCCGTGAGCTGATGGACATCTTCCCATACGGAAGATCGATGCTTTGCTTCGTCGTCCACGACTGGCCGCGAGAAATTGCGGAGGCTGGCAGAGTAATTGCAGATTGAGTCATCATCTGCTTGACCATGGGCTCCGTGAGCACTCCGTTACCACTGGTCGTCAGGGCCGACATCAGAGTCTCTGGTATTTTCACATTCGTGATTTCACCAGTTGGCTTCATGGATACCTGAAACTGCTGGTTGAGAATTCTTGAGTAGCTGTCTGCGATGCGGCGTCCCATGCTGGTTGTCGGCGGAGTCTTGTCAGCCGAGTCATACTTGAAAGACTCAATCAGGCTCCCGGAAAAGTCCATGTTGATTCGCTCGATTGTCTGGCCTACCAGTGCATCACCAGCGGCACCCACCTTCTGTACGTCCCAGCCCATCACCATGGTTTGCTTGATTTCCTGAGTCGTTCTGTTGCCGGCAACGATGACTTCCATGGTCATCGACTGGTTCACGTTGTATTTTAGCGCACTGCCGGGCGTGAATTTCCAGGCAAGTTTTTCCTGGGCGAATGCAGGGCAAATCATGGCTGCAGCCGCGAGCAGCAGAGAGCAGGAACGAATCAGGCAGGAAAACATGGAAACAGCCTTTTGCAAAACAGCCGCTGAGAGGCGGACCGGGCATCGAATCGTCCGGAAGGTCCCTACTTCCATGGACTGATCGCCGAGCATATCAGAAACGGCAATTTTGGCAGAAGATGGATTTCCTGAAAAATTGCAATTCCGATCCGGTCTACCTCTTCCCGGAATCAGTCTCGTATCGCCGCAGCTCAGACCACGCCCTGGTCGGGTCAAAGTCCCGATTGTCATGCAACACTGCGGCGTATGTCAGCCGCAAACTCTCTCCATGCTTCACCACCACCTCACTGCGGGGCCCCTGACCCATCGCTGCGCGGCCAAAGGCATTCGCCACAAACACTCCGTAATCCCGGTTGTGCCACCAGCTGCGGCGGAAGTTCTGCGGTGATGCCAGCAGCAAAATGCCCCGACGTTCGCCATCCAGATCGCCGACATAGTCGCACCAGTCAGCCGCCCGCCCCCACGTACCTGCGGCCGTCTCCAGACCCTCGGAACTCAAAATCCTTCCGCCGGACTTCTCCGTCAGCTCAGTCGCAACACGCGCCGCAAATCCCATCTCCTCCTGATCTCCAAACACAACATCACCGGAATCTGCAAATAACTCGGCTTCCCAGATGATTCGACGCTGTCCCGCCTGGATATCGAGCCGCAGCCGATGCTGCATCCGTCCCAGCACTCGTCCGGATTCATCCTTCAATAAACACTCGGTCGCAAACCGCATAATCCCGTCCCGTACCGTCGGCCGCTCCACAAAGCCCACGTGCTCCATCGCTCCCTTGTTCCGCCAGAAATCACTGCCACCCAGAGCTCCAAAACCCAGCCACAGCCCGGGATGCATGGTGTCATGGTCGAGTGCATCGCGGCCCTCCACGGGCGGATAGTTGCGTGTCACCTGGAAACCCCGCACTGTTTTCAAATTGGCAAAAAATGGGCGCCGAATGCGCGAATCCGCGAAAACGAACTCTCCAATTTCCCCAAATTCGTCGGCCAGCTTCAGCCGGTCCGATAACTCAGTGATACCCGCGGACGCAGCATTCGCCGGTCTGGTGACGGTCACAGTCTGCGGTGCAGACTGCCGGGTCAGCAGGAAAGCGGCAAGATCAGCCACGTCCTGATTGGTCAGTCTGCTTCGGAACTCCGGCATCGCCGAAATTCGTTCGCTTCGGCGATCCTCAATCTCTGACTTTCGGACCACCAATCGCTCCCCAGTCGCCATCCCGAGGGTTACCGCAAGCCCGCTCTCTTCCAGCAGCACTCCGGCGTGTACCCGCCCGTCTGCCGTTTGCACGACATGTTGTGCAAAGCCCTCCGTGATCACCGCGCTGGGCTCCAGAATCGACTGCAGAATCTGCCTCGCCGTCGAACGGCGACCGATATCGCCCAGGGCCGGCCCGAAGCCGTTTACCGTGGAATTCAGACTGTGGCAGCGACCACACCCCACACCTTGAGGATGAGCAAACAAAAGCTCCCCTCGCTGTACACTCGCCGCCTCCAGCAAACGTTCGGACGCACCGATCGTTGCCGGTTCGCTGACCGATTCCTTTTCCACAAGCTGAGGCAGCAGAATTACGGTGTAATGACTCTTGCCTCCCGGCTGACCGTTTTCGGTATTACCGCCAAGCGATACCGGGCCGGCCGGGAAATTGCGGCGAAAGAGACGCATTTGCCAGTGGTCCGCCCCAAGCTGCTCCTGCAGTGGCTCATACCCCCGCGTCAGCCATGATGGTACCTCCTTCGTGCGTTCATCAAGGCCCACGATCACCGTGGCAGGTACCAGAAGTTCAAACTGCAGCCAGTCATCGCCCTGAGCACCATCGTCGTCATTGGCCGTACGGATCAGGTCGGCTCCGACCAGTTCTGCAGGCACCGTGCGAAATTTGTAGTACCTGTCGGAAAAAATCACGGCTCCCGGTCGCAGTCCGCCCGCCTGCACTTCATAGGCACGTCCGCTCTTCGCCCGCACACTCCGAACCACATTGAGTGCACTGTCGGAAGCTGTCGAAGAGCGGTCGTTGTCGGCTTTCATTGCTGCATCACCAGCCGCTGACAGCGGCCTGCCGCGAACCACCGCGGATTCACCACCGCCGGACGTTTTCTCCAGCCAGAGTGCAGCCACGGGTTCACCCGTTGCCAGTTTCCCGGCCAATTCCTGCTTCATCCAGCCTGACTCCGCCAGTGCCAGAAATGCGGCCCGACGAATCCCCACCCGCGCGTCTTCGGCCAGTCGCTCCAGATCGCCGCGGCCGGTGATGCGTCGGAGCGTTTGCCAGCCCGCGTAATACACCACCGGGTCCGATTCCTCTTCCAGCAGTTGCAGCAGGGCCTGCAGGCACTCGCTGTCCCGGACCTGTTGCACAGCAAGCACCGCCGCCAGTCGTTCCCGCGCATCGCTGCACTCGAGGAGTTGGCGGACCACTGCCGGCAGATGCCCTCCACGGCGTCCCCGGACGATGCGATCCGCCAAAATGCGCACGCACTGTCGTCGCAGGCTGGCAGTCGCACCACCAGCTTCCAGTTGTCGTTCAAACCACGCGTCCCCGGAGGCATCAGGAGGAAGCAACTGGGCGATTGTCCATGCCGTCCATGTTTCCTGCTGTTCGTTCAGTTCACCGTGTTCGATGAGTTGGCAGAGTTGTTCAGTTACCGTTCGACCGCGTCGCAGCAGTTCCAGTTGAGCTGCCGTACGCCGCGCAGCGAGGACGCCGCCAAAGGCTGCCACGAGTTCGTTGGTGGGAGTACTGTCTGTGAATTCTGCAGCGGATTCACGGTAGGGGCCCGCTCCATCGCCGATCCACCGAATGCGAAATACGCGGCCTTCGCTGATAAACTTCCCCTCCTGCCATTCAGCCCCATACCCGCGGCTCCAGCCGAGCACGTACAGGGCACCATCCGGTCCGGGTTCCAGATCGGTTGGGCGGTAGAGTGCTCCAGCACCGTCG
Organism: Planctomycetota bacterium; assembly: GCA_041161565.1. Lineage (GTDB taxonomy): Bacteria > Planctomycetota > Planctomycetia > Planctomycetales > Planctomycetaceae > SXXK01. The sequence continues at coordinate 30,531 of JBEAUF010000192.1, forward strand.
GCGAAGAGCTCCCAGTCACCGCCGTGAGGAACCATCAGGGCGCCCCGCCATTCGGGACGCCAGACAAACGTAGCCTTTCTCAGCCAGTCATTCACCAAAAAGACGCGCCGGTATTCCGCTGGAAATGTCGGCACATCGCAGTACACCACGCCCGTTCCTGATCCTTCAAACAGCGGTCCACTTACCGGTGCGGTTGGCAAGTGGGGGTGCGATGTCCAGTGCGAGCTCCAGGAGTGGTTCCAGCCGTAGTGAGCACCCAGGATTGGCGCAAATACCCGGTCACCCTGGTTCTGATCGTTATCCGTCCCCAGCCACTCCATACTGCTGTCAACGGCGATGTCCCAGGGATTGCGAAATCCACCAGCGATGATCTCCAGATTGCTGCCGTCGGCTTCACACCGCAGTATTCCGCCTTCACGCCCCCAGTCGTCAGCGGGGTCGTGATAGGTTCTCCTGTAAGTATCCCGCGCAAAGACCACTGGTGGCGGAAAGTCCTGAGCATCCTGCGGTGCAGTCACACCCCACAGGTCGCGAAAAGCTTTGGGAGCAATCCGGCCTGCTTCAGTCAGCCCCTTCGAATTGCCCTTGCTCATGTACAGCCGCCCATCCGCGGCCCATGTGAGTCCGTGCAGACCGTGTTCAAGGTTGCCAAGATCCGTGTAGAGCCTGACGTACTCGTCTGCTACATCGTCACCGTCAAGATCCCGACAAATGGTCAGATCCGGAGCGTTGGCAATCCATAAATCACGACCGCGCCATGCCAGGCCCTGAATCGTGTTCAGGCCTTGAGCGAATTCGTGTGCGCGATCGCAACGACCGTCACCGTTTGTGTCCTCCAGCAGCATCACACTGTCGCCCGGAGTCTCCGGGAGCGGATTACGGTACTGCGGACCCATCCCGACAAACATTCGCCCGCGTGCATCAAAGGCCAGCGAACACGGCTGCCGAACCAGCGGCTCACGAGCCCACTCCGTTACCTCAAATCCCGGTGGCACCTTTGGCAGCGCTTCTCCATCCGCATTCGGATCGCCAAACTGCAACAACAGAGTCGCCAGCATCAGCCACATGAAAAGATCTCCGAAAAGGGACGGGGAGTACACGGAATATTCCCCAAATCCACTGCGTTCGTCCATCAACATGGCGTTCCGAGCGGTATGGTGAGCGGTTGGCGGCGGTCTTCGGCTGTGTTTTGCAGGAAAAGTGCGCGTGGCTCGCGTGGCTGCCAGCATTGGCGGGCAGGCTACGTGCCCGTCGTAGACTTACATAACTCGCGCAGGCGCGAGACCCTCATTCGGCGGCTTCGCCAATTCGCCCGCCGGCCTTCCCGCGAAACTCCCGCGCTGTCAATCCGTGTCGCTGCAGAATTCGGTGCAGTCCCTGACGCGACAGCCCGGCTTGTTCCGCAGCCTGCGTCACATTGCCGCCCGACATTCGCAGGAGGTTCACGAGATACTCCCGCTCCGCAGCGGTGCGATCCATCGGCAGCACTCCTGCGACCGCCGGAAATGCGGCAGCACCGGGCCTCTCGTCCCGGACGCTACCGCCTGTGACGATCTCGGCCGGCAGGTCGATCGCCTCAATCCAGCGACCACGTGCCAGACTCAACCCCCGCTCCACAACATTTCGCAGCTCCCGCACATTACCCGGCCAGCTGTGTCTGCGCAGCAAGGCCCAGGCCTCCGGACTGAAGTCCTCGGCAGACTGTTGTGGTGTGCGGAGCTGCCGGAAGAGGTCCTCGGTGATCGATTCAAGGTCCTCGAGGCGTTCGCGAAGCGGCGGGAGCTTCAAATGGATCACCGCCAGACGGTAGTAAAGGTCGCGGCGAAAACGACCAGCTGCAATCTCCAGTTCCAGGTCTCTGCTCGTTGCTGAAATAAACCGAGTATCAATCCGAATTTCGCGATTCTCACCCACCGGTGTGAACGACTCATTCTGAATCGTCCGCAAAAATTTCGCCTGCAGCATCAGAGGCAGTTCTCCGACTTCATCCAGAAACGCTGTGCCACCGTGACACTGCATCAGCAGGCCATCCCGCCTGCCGACCGCACCAGTGAACGCGCCGCGGGCGTGGCCGAACAGGGTTGACTCCAGCAACCCCTCCGGAATTGCTGCACAGTCAATCGGCTGGAATGAGTGCCCGCCGCGCTGGCTCAGCCGGTGAATCTCCCGAGCAGCCACTTCCTTGCCAGTTCCCGTCTCCCCCGTGATCAAAATGTTGACGTCGGTCTGAGCGACGCGTCTGGCCACATCCAGCACCTGCCGCATGGCCGGAGAACGGCTGGTTAATTCCAGAGGGCGGCCCGAAGCCGGAACGTCGCTCGACTTCTCAGGAGCAGGCAACACCCGCCGTACTGCCTCCAGCAACTCCTCGTATTTGACCGGCTTGAGCAGATAATCGGTGATCCGAAGACGCAGGCTGGCAATTGCAGTGGGGAGTGAGGGATGGCCTGTCACCACCATTACAGGTACATCAGGGAATTGTTCGCGCAGAAACCTCAACAACTCCAGCTTCTCATTCCCCGGGAGATTCAGATCCACCATCGCCAGTCCCGCCGGCTGCTCCCGCATCAGACGCATGGCATCTTCGGCAGACGCAGCGGTTGTCACCTGATAGCCGGAGTTTCTGAGCAGCGCTGCGGTGGATGTGCGATACAGAGCCTCGTCATCCACCAGCAGGATCGGTCGCGTGCGTGACGGCATTATGCTGACCTCCGATTTGCCGGGATCTCCACGCGAAACTCAGTACCCACTCCTTCCGCTGTGGTGTAATCCATCGTCAGCCCCAGCCGCTCCGACAAGCTGCGGCAAATCGCCAGACCCATGCCCCGCACCCGCGAATCACCTCCGTCACCCTGAGCCCTCGTGGAAAAGAAGGGCTCAAAAAGACGCGCCCTTGCAGATTCAGGAATTCCCGGGCCGGTGTCTCGAATACGCAGTTCAACCGATCCGCCGGACAGCTCTGAGACGCTGACAAACACCTCACCGCCCTCCGGAGATGCCTCGATCGCATTCGTCAGGATATTAAACAGGATCTGCCGAAACTCATCCAGCTGCAGCCTCAGCTGCAGCCCCGTCTCCATCCTCGAGAGATGCAAATCCACACCTCGCACGTCCGCCGTCGGCTCAAGCAGTCGCACCAGTGACTGCAGTTCCTCCTGAACATTGAACTCCACAGACGGACACTCCGCAGATCCCACGCCCGAATTGGCACCACGCAGATCCAGCATCCGTCGTACAACACGCCCAATCCGCTCAATCTCGTCGTCAATCAGTCGGTGGAACTCCAGCCGCTCAGCAATGCTCAGAGAATCTTCACGCAGCAATCTCAGGGCATTCCGCACGCTTGCCAGTGGGTTGTTGATTTCATGTGCCACCTGAGCTACCACGCGGCTCAAATCCGCCAATCGCCCCGCGGCCGCGCCGCCGCTTCCCGCGGTCTCCTCCCCACAACCGCTCCCCGCAGTCTCCTCGAGTGCCATCAGCACAAATCCGCCGAAACCGCCTTCCACCGTACGTCGCGGAGCCGCTGAAAGAAATACATTCACCACCGTACCCTGACGGTTACGCAGCACCACGCGCGAACGCTCACCCCGTAACTCACTCCACAGCGAACCCTCCAAAAACTCCTGCAGACACGCCCCCTGCAACTGCTCCACCGACGCTCCCAGAAGCTCGGCCATCCGCTGATTCACGAACTCCGTTCGACCCTCCACATCCAGCAGCCAAATCCCCTCCCAAGCCCCCGCCACAATCGACCGATACAGCGACTCACTGCCCCGCAGGGCTCGCTCGGCAGACTTCCGCATCGAAATGTCGCGAATGCTCAATCGCAAACCCCGCGGATACCCCGCGATTTCCACAGGCTGCCACGATGCCGCTACATGCAGCAGGCCACCCAAACGATGCACCACCCGAAACTCCACGTCATTGCCCGCCGCACCCGACAGTCCCGCTGACAACAACGCCGACACCTGACCGCGGTCCTCCGCATGCACCAGCGGCAGTGGATAGTCAGTCAGCGACAAACACTCTGCCGCAGTCCAGCCGGTAAACCTATGTACAGATGGATTTACCCATCGCACCATCCCGTCGCTCGTCAGCCAGCTCTCCCAGTCGTAAGTGGCGTCTGCGAGTATTCGGTAACAGTCCTGCTCCACGTGTTGTCCTCCGAAGAATGTCCGTTCCCGAGTCTAAGCTGGCCGGGGACAGAGACAATGGCAATGCGTGGCGATTAGGAGCGGTTTTTGAGGGAAAGCCAGCGTTGGCTGCAGCATTCTTCTGTGAGTGTCAACAGGCGGCGACACCTGGGCGTCACCGGGGGCTGCCCGGGTGTCTCATTAAGGCGACAGCGGAGCAGCGGCAGATTTCGCTGAAACTGGTTGAGACACAGAGAATTTCCTGAGTCTGCATGTTGACGCGACTGCGTTTCGTTTTTCACTGGGGCGTGGCATCACAGTTGCGTTCTCCCTCAACGACGTTTGACGCAGTCGCAAGGGATTGGCCTGGCTGCGTGATCGATCGTCCGGTATTCCTTCAGTGAAGGGGAGATTGCGATGAAAAGTTCTCGAGTCATTTCGGTGCTCTGTGGAGCGGTGCTGTGTGCTTTGGCGACTGTGGCTGCCGCTGGTGAGACGACAAACTGTCGTAACTGCAGCGCACCCGCGAAGCAGGTTTCTGTGAGCAGCGCCAATGGTAATGGCAACAGCCGCAATTCTGGCCGGGCACTCGGCGTGTTCCAGACCCGCAGCCGCTCCGACATGCGCAGCTCGTGGTACCATAGTCATCCCAAATGGAGCGCAGGTCGCAAGGCCACCGGTGCAGCCTATCGCTAACGGACAGGCTGCTGCCAGTTTGATCCCCAAATCCCTATGGCTCCGCACCGGCCCTCCCAACACCTGCCGGTTGCGGGGCCATTTTTATTGGCAGTCAATGAGCGGCTGTTGGCGGGGTGAGAATTGTGGGGTTGGTGAAGTGCAGTCGCGTCGCCTTCCGGAGTCTGGTGACTGCCATTTCACAGCGCAATAATTACACTCCCCGCAGCACGTTGATGCGTGTCAATAAAAATCCAGTTCGTTTTTTGTGGGAGGCGGCGCATGTCGGGGGTATCGCGGCGGGATGTTCTGCGGGCAGCGGGGGTGGCTGCTGCAGGTGCGGGGGCCAATGCCGCGGCAGCAGGCCCGGCGGGAGAAATTCGCGTAATCGCATCCGGAAATGGACTTGAAGCCACCCGCCGCGGTTACCAGCTGATTGCGGAAGGTCAGGATCCGCTGGACGCAGTTGTTGCCGGCGTGGCCATCGTCGAGGACGACCCTCTCGACACCAGCGTTGGCTACGGTGGTCTGCCGAATGAGAGGGGTGTTGTCGAGCTGGACGCTGCCGTCATGCATGGGCCGTCACACAAAGCCGGGGCGGTAGCAGCACTGCAGAATATTCGACACCCGGCCCAGGTGGCCCTCCGAGTACTCCGTCGCACCGACCACGTGCTGCTCGTGGGAGCCGGAGCCCTCGAATTCGCCCGCGCCCATGGTTTCCACGAAGAGAACCTGCTCACTGAGAATGCCCGTCAGATCTGGCTGCAGTGGAAGGAACGTCTCAGCAGCGAAGATGACTGGCTGCCTGAACCCGAGCCGGCCAATGCCGCTGTAGAGGCCTTCTTTCGAAAGAACTCCACAGTCGTCGGAGACACCGGGCGGCTGCGGTTTCGTCGACCGACAGGCACCATTCACTGCAGCGCTATAAACGCGGCATCCGATATGTCCTGTACCACCACCACCAGCGGTATGGCTTTCAAGATCCCAGGCCGTGTGGGCGACAGCCCAATTATCGGCGCCGGGCTTTATGTTGACAACACCGTAGGCAGTTGTGGCAGCACTGGGCGCGGCGAAGCGAACCTCCAGAATCTCTCCTCCTTCGCTGCCGTGGAACTCATGCGCCAGGGCGCCTCCCCTGAAGAGGCCGGCATGGAAATCCTCCGCCGCATCGCTAAAACCACCGAACCCCGTCTCCGTGACCGCGAAGGTCGGCCGGACTTCGGAATCAACTTCTACATCATGGCAAAGGATGGGCGCTACGCCGGCGTCACCATGCACGGGGAAGCAACCTTCGCCGTTACCGACAGCAAAGGTTCACGCCTCGAAAAATGCCGCGCATTGTATCCCTGACGCAGCCAGTTCGCGTCACTGAACAATCTCCGTAACCTTTCTTACGCTCCACCCCACCGCAGCCATCGCAAACGCTGCTGTCATGAATGCCGCCGTCCCATAAATCTGCCGTCGGCGTTCGCAGGCGTGCGGTGAGTCTTCGTTGTGAGGACAGATGCACTGGAAACCGTGGTCTGCATCCCACGCCGGCGGAATTGGCTGACGAACTTCTTCTTCCGAATAGACCACCGGAATTCCGCTGTCACCGGATTCACCGATTCCACGGCGGGCGAGTTCTTTCCGGAGTACTCGGGCGAGTGGATCCACTTTGGTGCGGCTGAGATCAGCGATTCGCACCTGCGTCGGATCCAGCCTGGCTCCGGCACCCGTAATGCTGATCACCGGAATGCCGCGCTGGACGCAGGTTTCCAGCAGAAGCACTTTGGAAGTGACATTATCGATTGCGTCAATGACAAGATCAGGGGCAGGGGTGAGGAGCGCGTCGGAGGTACGTTCTTCGTAGAAGGCCTGGATCGGATTCACCGTGGATTCGGGGTGAATGGCCTGCACTCGCGCTGCCAGCAATGCCGCCTTGGACTGGCCCACAGTGTTTGGAAACGCCTGCAACTGGCGGTTGACGTTGGTCAGGCACACATCATCGAAATCAATGAGCGTCAGCTGGCCGACGGCTGACCGCGCCAGCGCCTCGGCCGCGTAGCTGCCTACCCCGCCGAGACCGAACACCGCCACGTGCGTATTGAGCAGCCGGAGCACTCCGGCGTCGCCAAACAGTCGCACCAGGCGATCCCAGCGTCGGTGGATCTTCAGAATTGGCGCGACCGCGGGGCGGTCAGTCACGCGATCCGCGATCGGACGTTCCCACGCACGCTCACGCGTCTGTCGCGGCAACCCCGCGGCAATCTCCGGAATCGCTGTCCCGCTGCCCATGTCACAGGCTGCGCATGCTCCGTTTTGGCTGGTGCTGCAGGATGTGTTTGCGGGAGTTGGGTCGTTGGCGTGCGCCATACTGCACCGGTGCCGGAAAAAACCTGGGAAAGGCAGGGAAGGGGACGTGTAGCCGACCGTTATCCGTCAGCAGTCCCGCAAAGTCAAATTTGATTCAGCCGATTTTCGGGGCTTCCCCGGCGTTGAGCATTATTTGAGCTGCTTCCCCGGGGGGTACAGCTCTGAGAATGCCTGTCTGACGTCAGCCAGCTGACGTTTGACTTCCGGAAAACTGGCGAAAAATGTTGGGGGCGAGGCGACCGCAGCCGGGATCGCGAAACCGTCGTGGGATCCTGGGCGTGGAGTTCTTTGAGGTGCTCATCATTTTCGGGGCGTGGGGAGTGGCGGATCGGGCCGCCGGGGTCGCGAGCTGGCCGAATCAAGGACATGTGTTCACGAATAAAAACTCTGTCTGAGTTCCCTGAATATCGATGGCAGTGAATATTCGGGCGGCGACAGGGATGTTTTTGAGCCGCGGCGTCGGAGCTCCCGTGTCTTTTGTCGCGAATCTCAGTTCTTCGCGCGCAGGGGAGCGAAAAAATCAGCAGCAAACGCGGTGTGGCTGACGCATGGCAGTCAGCGCTTCAGTTGTGGCACGATCGTTTCCAGATCCGGCAGGTCCCAGTACCGCAGCACACCGTGTATCGTGTGTTCCAGGTGACCGGCCGGATTTGATGCAGCCACAATGCTGGTCCAGTCCTGTGGTGCGTTTTTCAGCGTCACCGAGGCGAACAGTTCGGGCTGCAGAGCGGCGGCGTGCAGAGCGGCGATGCCGGACTGGCCCTCAGCCACAAGATGCACTCGCCGCGGTTTATCTCGCGGCTTCTGGTAGTACGCCACGAAGTCGGCTGAGTTCAGCACGTCCTCGACTCGATGGGCCAGCAGCGAATCACCCAGCAGGTAAGCCAGATAGAATGTCTTCCAGTCTGTCAGCAGCGGGTTGGATTTTTCTCCCTGAAGTTCTCCCTGGTTGCGAAGGTCTACAGAGACAACCGCAAAACCTTCGTTTACCAGCTTCTCGATTGCGCCATCCGGCTGGCCGGCTCCGGTTTTGCCAGCATCATGCAGATAGAGGTATGCATCGTCAGAGGGGACTGGCGGATGCCACGTCAGACCTGGGATCAGGTGTCCCTGGTCGGTTTTCAGCACGAGGCGATCGATATGGTAGTGCGGTCGATTGACACGACCACGATCTTCCATCACGGGCGGCTGACGGGCGGAGGATGGCCGGAGCCTGAGGACATTGCGGACGGTCTGCTGCAGTTCGCCTGCGGTTCGCGAAGCAAACCTGTCCTGACGCTGCTGTCGGAGTTCAGCCGCCAGTGCAGCGTTCAGATCAAAGACGGATTTTTCACCCTGCAGCAGCAGCACCTGACCCCGCTCCGTGCACAACAGCTCCTCTTCCGTTCGCACTGTGAAGGTTTCAATCGCCACAGGCCGATCACTCTGCAGCAGCCAACGCTGGAACCAGTGACCGATGGTGGCCAGATTCTGCGGCTGGACTCCGTGAGCTCCGGCCATTTCCACGAGGTCCACGCGTTCCGGATGTCCCAGAATTCCCCAAACTCGCTTAGCCTGGCGGAAAGCCTGCCATGACCCATCGATGTCGAAGAAATCCTGTGTTGTGGAACTGATCAGCGTCGGTTTCGGGGCTCGCAGCAGCAGGTAGTCCGGGTGATCAAGCCCAAAGGCCACCTGACCAAAAATATTCTGTTCCGCATCCTGTGGCCCGATGGTATCGATCAGGCGACGAAAGGTGGTTATGTAGCAGGCCGGAGCGGCGCAGGTAATGCGGTCATCAAGAGCCATTACGTAGCTGGTCATTGTGCCGCCACCCGAGCAGCCGGTGAAGCCGATCCGAGCCGGATCAATTTCCGGTCGGCTGCAAACGTAGTCCACAGCCCGCATCGCATCGTGCAGCCGATACGTGGCGGTGTTGCGCCCCACGAGAATGGAACCGACGCCCACCAGAAAATGTTCAGTGGTCGTGCCTTCGTGTTCCGGGCCGTGAGCATCATTGAGGATCTGCGAGCGTTCGCCCTGGCCGATGGGGTCGAAGCAGAGTGCAGCCATCCCCAGTCGCACCATCTGCAGCGCGAAACGCTGGTTATAATCAGCAGTCTTCGCAGTTCGGCTGTGGCCGCTGGAAACGACCACAGCGGGCACCGGGCCATTGGCGGATGGCAGGTACAGGTTGGCTGTGATCCGGTGTCCGGGCTGACTGTCAAAGATCACGCACTCAATGCGGTAGCCATCAGCCTGAATGGTTCGGACCGTGCGGGAATTGAGGGGTGTGCGAGCCGGCAGGGGGCCAAGTTGGTCCAGAAAGTACTGTCGCCGAGCTTTCACCCACTGTTCCACGTCGGCTGAGTTCTTGAGTTCGGCATACGCTGCATCACGCTGATCGCAGGCCTGTCGCGCCTGCTGCTGCAGCTGTGGGTAAAGTTGAGTTGATGTTGCTTCCTGCGAAGTCAGACACCGCAGTTCGTCCCCGCGACTCGGGTGCGGCAGGGCCATGTGCAGAATACAGAGCAGTGCTGCGGCATTGGACGGCAGACGCAGAAACATGGATGGCTCCAACAAGACACCGTGTTAGGTACCGCAGCGGAAATGGACATGGTTTTCGAGCAATGAGCCGGACAACGATCTCAAAAAAAGCGGGAAAGGTCAATTGCGCGGTGAACAGCGTGCCGCTGCGATCTGTTGCCGCTGATGTGAATCCGCAGCCCGGACCGGGTGAATGTGCCGCCTGTGTGTATTGGGGACTGTGCGAAGAACTTTTCAGCAATCGCCAGACCTCCGGCAGATCTGTGGAGTGGGTGAGACGAAAATCAGCAAAACACTGTGGCCCACCACGCCCGCCAGGTCCGCAGGTGCCTGCCGCCCAGAGCAGCAGTTACGGTGGCATCCACCAGCAGGGGGGCGAATTCGGCGGTCAGGGGTGATGGGTGCCTGTCTGCAGTTGCCATAGTGCAGCCCTGGAAAAAAGAGTGCAAAGTGTGACATCGCGATGTGAAGAGCTAAGGGATTCACGGGGCGAGTAACGACTGCGGGCTGTGGAAGTTCGAGATGGCGTAGAAGGTTTGCTGCTGCCGGAACTGAAGCCGCTGATCGATGTTCACGAGGGCTGATCAGTGGCTTTGATTGCCCGCTTTATTGGTTCGCGTCCTGGTATACCGGACAATGCGGACGTCGCCATCGAATAAGCAACTGGTCAGTTCGTCTTGGCTGAAGGATTGTACCTCGACCGTTCCGATGATCGCCAGAACATGTTGATTCCGGCAACATGGATAATGGACTTGAATGGGAGCGTTCCTGCGGACGTTTCCACGGCGTGGCTCAACGGAATGGCGCCCATTAGTCGAAGTTCCCGGAAGGGCTGGAGCCCGCCGCGTTTTTTGATTGCCCCCGAGACACCCTGCGGAATCAGCAGCCACCATGGGATGATGTTACGGTTCCATGCGTTGACAATCACTTCCA
>JBEAUF010000200.1:0-2902 GCA_041161565.1 Planctomycetota bacterium
TCTTTCCGCTGCGACGGCCACCGGATTTGCCGGCCGCAGCGGGGCGGGCGGGAAGGGTCGCCGGAGCAGCCGCGGGGGTCGGCTGCGCTGGAGTGGCGGCTGGATCCGGCCGAACGACGGCGGCTGATGCGGCCTGCAACCGGGCTCTATCGGCATCGGCCAGAGCTTTCGCCTTTTCTGCGTCGGCCGCAGCGGAGGCAAACAGGGAACGCCCGGGGGCTGCGGAAACGCGAGGACCACTGGTGGTGTCTCCGCCGGAATTGAGCAGCAAAGCGGCGGCCAGCTCCGGTACGTCGCCTGCCGACTGCCACTCACCCGCAACCCCGCAACGCACCGCGTCACCGGCATTCAGACTCCCCGATTCCGCCAGCTGCACAAGTTCCGTCAGTGGGATCGGTCCCAGCACCTGCCCGAAGAACTGGTGAAACCAGAGCGGTGCCGGGGGCTCTTCCGGGACCTCGCGCGGCACGTTTGCGATGGCTGGCCCACGGGCCGGCTTCGCCCCGCTTCCCGATTCCTCAAAGCGGAAATTCAGCTCCGACAAATCGGTGAGCACTTCTGAGGGGTCGGTGTCGCTGTCCATCAGAGCAGTCTTAGCAACCGGTATCCAGTCGCTGGAGTCAGCAGGGCGGACCAGATCCGAGGCCTCAAGCATGCCGTCGGCGATGAGCTGTTTCAAGCCGGCGGCGGAAACCGGCCCGAACTCTTCACCCAGCATCTGATAAAACCAACCTGACATAACGACCTCGGGTTTTGAAAAACCTGGAACGAAGCGCTGAAGCAGTGGGGGGAGTTGCTCCGGTTTTTTACAGAAAATTCATAATTCTGTGAATGAAATTGAGGGCCGCAGGCATGACAAATGACGGTTTTGACCGGAAAATCCGGGCTTGCTCCCCGCCTGTGCTGATTGCACGGGCGAAAACGCCCGCAGCTTCGTTCCATACCTCCCGAAAGACATGTCTCATGCTGTCAGCGGTTGTCCACCGGTACGCCTCACAGCGGATTCTCACTCGGACCGTGTTGGTTTTCACCACACTCTGCTGGGCCTGTTCACCACCACCGGCGGTCGCTCAGGAATCACTCGTCGGAAGCGACCTCCCGGGCGCTCCGGCCGATTACTCCCCCTCCGGCTTCTACACCGGTCCCATAGAAATTCCCGATATCGCTCGCTTTAAAACACTCCCCAACCGGATGGACTACGAACCGTTCATCACGGATGTCCGACAGATCTTCATGCTGTCTGACCGCTATGTGCCGCTGTGTGTCCGCGTCCTTCAGGAAGCGCGGGACGAAGAAGTGCTCGAAGTTGCCGCACTGCAGCTCTACCGCTTTGCCCGTGAAAATATGGCCGACACCAGCTCCGCTGCCACCGCACTGCACTCGGTCTTCAAAGCCACCCCCAGCCGCCGCGTCCGCTCAGCCTGCGTTCTCGCTCTCGCAGCCGGCGGTGCCTCCGCCCACGCGGCCGACATCGCCAATTACTCGGCCACCGCACCCGACTCCGAACGGCTGATCCTCGAACCCGCTCTGGCCGCATGGAAGTTTCAGCCGGCCGGGGACATGTGGCGGGAACGGCTGGCCTCACCAACCGCCTCCAGCACCTCCGTCAGTCTCGCCTGCGAATGCCTCGCAAAACTCGGCGACAACGCTTCCGTACCCGCCTTCCTGACCATCGCCGGAGACAGCACCCACGACTACCTCAGACGCTTTGCCGCCGCCAAAGCCGCCGCACTGCTCCAGCCCGAACAAACGCTCGCCGCCGCTGAAGTGCTCGTCCAGCGCGGACAAGCCGAACGCCTGATTGCCGTAGCACTGCTCGACAGCGATCTCCCCACAGCCCTCGAACGCACCACAGTCCTCTGCAGCGACTCCGCGGATGCGGTCGCCGCGGCCGCATGGCTGCAGGTCTTCCGCCGCAAACCGGAACTCCTCCAACCCCTGCTCGCTGCCGGCCTGCAGCATCGCGATGCCACCATCCGCAGCACCACCGCTCGCGTGCTCCGACTGTACCCCGATGCTGACCGCGTCACCAAACTGCACCAGCTCCGCAGCGACACCCATATCCAGGTCCGCAATGTGGCCCGCCAAATGCTCGAACGCGTCGCCGTCGAACAACCACCGCTGCGACCGCAGGTCATCGGACTCGCCGTCGATTCCCTCCAGCCCGAGTCAAAGGACTGGCAGGGCATCGAACAGTCACTGATCCTCCTCGGACAACTCCGCGAATCCACCTTCTCCGCTCAATGCCTGCCACTGCTCAACTACCCCCGCAACGAAGTGATGGTCTCCGCCGCATGGCTCATCCACCTCTTCCCGGACCTCGCCGTTCGCGAACAGGTGCTGCAGGCCACTCTCCAGGCTGAAGAACTCATCTATGACCGCAACGAAGAAGGTCGCACACACGGCCTCAAACAGGCCCTCCTGTTCCAGTACCTCGGGATTCTGCGAGTCTCTGAAATTGAAGAGGTGCTGAAGAAACAGTTCAGCAAAACCGTACCGGGAGGCGAAGAACGTCGCGGCGCCTCCATGTGGGCCCTCGGACTGCTCCACGAACGCAAACCCGACGCCGGCCTGATCGCACGCTTCCACGACCGCATCCAGGACCGCTCTTCTCCCAATCCGGAACGCGCCCCCGTTCGCCGCAACTCACTGCTGGCCCTCGGTATGATGCGCGCCACAGGGGCCGATACCCAGGCAGTGGTCAAGGAATCCATGCTGATGGACTCCGCCACAGAACGCGTCCGCGGCACCACCCGCTGGGTTCACCCCCTCGTCGGCCTTGAACTCCCACCGCCCATCGCCGATTACCAATACGCCATCGGCGGCTGGCGCCTGAATCCCCTCGAAGACTAAGCCACGCACATGTCCAGCGGTCAACCCACAAATCCCCAACATTCTGCTC
>JBEAUF010000212.1:0-32206 GCA_041161565.1 Planctomycetota bacterium
ACCCCAATCTCCCCCGTCCACTTTCGTACTCTTGGCTCCAAATCCGGCTTTGATTTCACTCGCTTCGATGACCAGCGAGGGCAGTGGAGGATTCTGGAAGCCAACGGCGGAGGCGTCGCAGTACTCGATATCGATCTCGATTGCTGGCCCGACGTTTTTCTCACCAACGGCTGCCGCATACCGCTTGACCCAACCGATCACCGCACCCCCGGTCAGCTCTTCCGCAATCGCTCGGAACTGAAATTCGAAAATGTCAGCACCGCAGCCGGGCTCCTCCAGTTTGGACTCGGTTACGGATGCGCCGTTGCCGATGCAGACGAAGACGGCTTCGACGACCTGTATCTCACACGCTACGGCGGAAATCAGTTCTGGCACAATAACGGCGACGGAACATTCACAGAAATCGCCGCCGAAAATGGCACTCTTTGCGGTGAGTGGGGTTCAAGTGCGGCATTCGCGGATCTCAATCGCGACGGCTGGCAGGACCTCTACGTCGTGAATTACCTCAACGAATCCGACACCAACCCCCGACTCTGCCCGGAATCCGCCAGCCCCACCGGGTTTATCGGTTGCTCACCCGCACTCTTCGAAGGAGCTGCCGACCGCATCTACCTGTCTGATGGAACCGGCCACTACCTCGATGCCTCCGCTGACGCCGGAATCACCAACACTCCGGGAAAAGGACTCGGTGTCGTCATTTGCGACCTCGATGGCGATCACTCCCCGGAAATCTACGTCGCCAATGATGGGGAAGCCAACTTCCTGTTTTCCGTCGATGTTGCTACGGCTGCGGAAGGTCAAATCCCCGGCATTCGCCTGACCGACCATGCTCTCACAGCAAATGCAGCCCTCAACGAACTCGGCTATGCCCAGGCGTCCATGGGAATCGCGGTGGGTGATCTCGACCACAACTCCCAAACCGACCTCTTCCTGACCCACTTCTACGGCGACACCAACACACTCTACCTCAACCACAGCACTCCAGGGCAACTTGCCTTTCGCGACGCTACCCGGGCTTCTGCTCTCGGCCCGCCCAGCCGCCAAAAACTCGGTTTTGGCACCGTGGCGGCAGACTTCGACGGCGACGGATGGGAGGACATCTTCATCGCCAACGGACACGTCGATGATCGTTCGTGGATGCAGGGTGGACAGCCGTTCCATATGCAGGCTCAGTTTTTCACCAACCACAGCGGCCGCTTCACCGATGTTTCGACGTCCGCCGGGGACTGGTTCCAGCAGGCCTGGCTGGGACGCGGCGCAGCCACAGCAGACTTCAACCAGGATGGCCGACTGGACCTGGTGGTCTCCTGTCAGCTCGCCCCTGCCGCGATTCTTATCAATGAGAATAACCCATCCACGGCTCCGGCGGAGCCACATCCCGCTTCCGCATCGCTCATACCTGTGGGTTTTCACGGCCCGCGCACCCCGTGGGGGCTCAAAATCCACGCTGCAGACGGCGGATCAACCTCCGTATTGCTCCCTGGTGAGAGTTTTCAATCTGCCGGAAGCCGCGAAATCCTGCTGTCCGGCGCCAGCCCGACTTCCACGTTCAACACCCGCTGGCCGTCAGGCAAAAACACACAGATTCAGCCAGCCCCACAGCAGTACTTCCTGTCTGAACGCCACGGGCTGCTTCCCAGACGACACTGAACATTCATTCACACCACACGCGGAATTTGCAAATTCCATCGTCAAATCTGCCTCGAATGTGATAACCTCCAGCTTTCACAGACGAAATCCAACGCTACTATCCTCGAACTGCCGCACGGGTTTTCCGCTGCCGCATTACTTTTTTTCGTTTTCCGGAGGTCTACATGAAAAAACAGTTGATTCGACCACGAGGGTTCACCCTCATCGAATTGCTGGTGGTGATCGCCATCATCGCAATTCTTGTGGCGTTGCTGCTGCCTGCCGTCCAGCAGGCCCGTGAAGCTGCTCGCCGCACCCAGTGCCGCAACAACCTGAAGCAGCTTGGCATCGCTATTCACAACTATCACGACACCTACAATGCGATTCCGCCGGCCGAGACGCACACGGATTACAACCTGAACGGTGCAATTCGCGGTCCTCGGCGGTTGAGCGCTTTCGTAGCGTTGCTGCCCTATTTTGAGCAGGCAAACCTGTTTAATCAGATTTCCACGGCTATTGCATCTCGCAACGACAGCGGCCCGGTGCCATGGGATGGTGGTTTTGCACCATTCCGCACCCGTCTTCCGCCGATTCTGTGTCCTTCCGATCCTGACACGACGGAAGGTGGTACGATTGGCAAGACCAACTACATGTTCAGCCGTGGCGACGGCAACTGGGACCACAATCAGTGGTCCGGCAATGGTGGTCGTGGTCAGCGTGGCTTCTTCAGTTCATCTGGCGACGGCAACGACGGGTCCAACGGACGCAACCGAAATTTCCGCGACGTAATCGATGGGCTCTCCAACACGATCGCGATGTCAGAGCGTTCCAAGGGCCAGCCCGGCCAGCGTTTCGCCAACGCCGGTGCTCTGTCTCTGAATAACGGCGGGGCAATGCGCGACAACCCGGCCAGTGTCCTTCCCAAACTGGTTCAGGGTCAGCTGCAGGGCGACTTCGCCACATGGTCAGGCACTCGCTGGCCAGACGGTGCTCCTGCCTTCACCGGTCACACCACGCAGCTGGGCCCCAACAAGGGCTGCTATGTTCAGGGCGGATGGGACGGCGAAGACGGCATCTACGAACCCTCCAGCCGTCACACCGGTGGTGTACTCTGCCTCATGGGTGACGGTGCCGTCCAGTTCATCAGCGAAAACATTGACACCGGTCTGACTGCCTGTCCCGGCCCGGACAGTCCGGCTGCCCGTACTGGCGCCTGCGCCCCGTTCACCCAGTTTGGACGCTCTCCCTTTGGTATCTGGGGTGCCCTCGGATCCGTTAATGGCCAGGAAGTTGTCCCCGGTTTCTGATCGGATTTGACCGCTGCTGGAATGTCCTGCAGAAGACCAGCCAGTCTGGTCTTCTGCTGTTTTCTCCTACCGAAAAGTGCTCCCCGCTCACGCCAGTACTGCTCTCACTGGCTTTGCGTTTCCACAGGATACTCCGCTATGGCCCGTACAAACTTGCTGCTGTCCGTATTTTTTGTCGTCGGCCTCGTTGGCTGCGGTGGTGCCGAGGGACAGAAACCGGTCTACCCGGTATCAGGAAAGGTCACCATGGCTGGGGCGGCTGTCGCAAAAGCTACTGTGATCTTTCAGCCTCTGGGGAAGGATCAGGCCGTCGCGACAGCCATCACGGATGCAGAGGGTGTCTACAGGCTGACCACCTATGACTCATTTGACGGCGCCGCTGCCGGTAAATACGAGGTCATGGTCACCAAAACGGCCGCCCCTGCCGCCAGCAATGCTCCGACCCACGACCCAACCGGGGCTAATTCCACGGGCGCCTCAGCCCCTGTTCACAATGCCAAAAAAGCGTCTGATGACACAGGCGCCACTATTGACCCCAAATGGGGCAAGCCCGGAAACGGCCTCAGCGCTGAGGTCAAATCGAGTGGCGAAAACACGATCGATCTGAAACTCGACTGAGTCGCTACCGGACTTCCCATGTTCCGGCCCATTCCCAAAGCTACCGGAATTCTTATCGCCCTGATTGCACTCCCCGTGCTCTCAGGGCTTTTTTTCTGGTTTTCCAGCCTTCGCACCGAGCCGGAAATCCTCAGCCAGGCCCAATCTGAGCTGCGAGCCCGCCGATACATCAACGCCGAAACAGAAGCCCTGCTGATCCCAGGCGATTCGCCTCTGTTTGCCCAGGCGATGCTGATTGCCGGAGAAGCTGCCACCCGTCGCAGCGACCTCGTAACGGCTGCCGAACACTACCGACGAATCGCCCGCGATGGCTCCGATGATGGACTCCGCGCGGCTGCAGCTCTGGCAAACGTCGCCATCCACACCGGACAGCTCACCGAAGCCATCGAAAACTTTCGATTTGTTCTGCAGCACCATCCCGACGATCTCGCCTCCCACTCCCGAATCGCGTTCCTCTACGCCGCAGCCAGTCGCAGCCAGCAGGCCCGACCGCACCTCGAAATCCTCCTCAAAAGTGGCTCCGCAACCGCCCAGGAACTTGCTCTGCTCAGTGACCTCCAGCGCCCCGTCGACGAACGGGAGTTCCTGCTCAAATCTCGCGACCTGAATCCCACCGATCCCAACACTCGGCTGGGTCTCGCCGTATCCGATGTTCTGGACGGCAACATCGCAACAGCCCGCTCAACTCTGGAAGAACTCCTCCACGAGAATCCCCACGATTCCGACGCGGCAGCACTCCTGCTGGAACTGCTCGCCGAACTTCCCGGTGACGAATTTAATCAACTCGATCGGCGGCTGAACAACGCCGCCGCGCAACACCCCGATGTTTGGTTCGCCCGTGGAGTCAGGCTCCGCCGTCAACAGCCTCGAGCGGCCGTCCGCTGCTTTTTCGAAGCGCTCGCGCGGGCCCCGTTCCACCGTCGCGCCTGCTATCAACTTAGTCGCCTGCTCACTGAACTTGAACACCCCGCCGCAGCGGAATTTGCGAGGACTGCCGCGGACCTTTTCAACCTCTCCAACGCGTTGAAACGGGCCGCCGATTCGGACGCCAGAGACCAGAACTCCCTGCAAACCATCGTTCGTATCCTCGATCAACAGGGGCGAGTCTGGGAAACCTGCGCGTGGGCACAACTCGCCCGCCAGATTTCACCTGATGCGAGTTGGGTCGATCCTTATCTTCAAAGGCTCGCGCCGCTGCTCTCCCGGGAACTCCCCATGTTTCAGCCCGGCCAGCTTCCGGCCACAATGCTGGCCGCTGCTGACTTTCCTGAATACCGCCCCACGGCAAATCCAGCTGGTGAATCAGCAAACGCCGCCGCCCCGAATGCGTCCACCAAACTCCCACAAAGTGCGTTGAAATTTCATGAAACCGCATCCACCGGGTTCGATTTCACTTGCATCATCCCCACCGATCCGTCCACTCGAGGCCAGCGTATGCAGGAACAGACCGGTGGCGGCATCGCCGTGCTCGACCTCGATCTCGATGGCTGGCCCGATGTTCACTGCACTCAGGCCGCACCGTGGCCCTCCGGTGCAGCCAAACCCCTCGTCGACCCTCAGTTTGCCGACCGCCTCTTCCGCAATCTCCGTGGAAACCGTTTCGATGATGTCACCCTGAATTCAGGCATAGCGGATTTCGGCTTCAGTCAGGGTGCAGCCGTGGGTGATCTCAACCAGGATGGCTTCGACGATCTCTACATCGCCAATATCGGCCCCAATTCGCTCTGGCTCAGTAACGGCGATGGCACGTACTCACCACAGACACTTCCCGCCCCCGCGGATCCACTTCGGTGGTGCTCCAGCTGCGCTATCGCAGATCTCAATAACGATGCTCTGCCGGACCTTATCGACATCAATTACGTCTCCGGAAATAACGTCTACTCACTGATCTGTAATGGTCGCGCCTGCTCGCCATCCACCTTCACCGGTACTCTGCCCGAAGTACACATCAGCAGGGGAGATGGCGAGTTTCAGTCCGTCGCCGCAAGCGTTCCTGTGGCCGACGCGAAAGGCCTTGGCCTGCTCGTCTTCCGCGATTCCCCCGACACACGCCCCTCGATCTTCGTGGCCAATGACCAAACCCCCAAATTCCTGTTGACTCCCGAATTCGTCGACGGTCGCCTGCAGCTGATCGATCAGGCCTCAAGGACAGGTCTGGCGTTCAATGGCGACGGAGTGCTCACCGCAGCAATGGGTATCGCAGCCGCTGACCTCGATTTCAGTGGCACCACCGACTTCTTCGTCACCAATTTCCGCGATGAACCCAATACGCTCTACATGCAACTGGCCCCAGGACTCTTCCAGGATGTCTCTCGCACCTCCGGGCTGGACACACCCGGATTGCCGTTCGTCGGCTGGGGAGCCCAGTTCTTTGATGCCGATCGCGACGGAGACCAGGATCTGGTCACCGTTAATGGCCACATCGAGGATTACCGCGATACAGGTGGTGAATTCGAAATGCGCCCGCAGCTCTTCCGGAATCAGGGAGAACTGCGATTTGAGGAAGTCAACGCGGAAGAGGCCGGACAGTGGCTGGCCCGCAAAACACTCGGCCGCGCCCTCGCAACACTCGACTGGAACCGGGACGGCCGTATGGACTTTGTTGTCAGCAACATCAATTCCCCGGCCGCACTCGTCGAAAACCAGTCTCGGCCCCAGGGGCCTTTTCTCGAACTGCATCTGCACGCCGTCTCCACCGACCGCGACGCGTGGTTCACCTCCGTGGTGCTCGACAACGGTCAAACTCAAATTCATGAACAACTGCGTGCGGGGAGCGGCTATCATGCGGCTTCACAGCGATTCCTGCAGCTCACACCGGGCCCCCAAACCCCCACAGAATCCAAAGCAGACAACCTGACTCTCACCGTTACCTGGCCAGGCGGAAAAACCGCGACACTGACAAACGTGCCGATCGATTGTCGTCTGCATCTCGTTGAGAATCGCATGGAACTCTATTCCATGCCGAAGTAGCCCCAGACCCATTTCTCACCTTCCAGCCCATCACATGTCAGGCAGCAGCTCACCCGGTTCCAGCAACCCGCGCAGCCGCCCGAGAACTCTTCTCGCAGTGGCTGGCCTCACCGCCATCGTTGCCTGCCTGCTCATCGGCTGCCTGTGGTTCATGTCTCCATCAACCGCAGAACTGCTCTCCAGCGCCGAACAGCAACTGCGGCGACGCGAATATGCTGCAGCACTGGAAATCGCTCAACAGGTCCTCCGCCGGCACCCCTCAAACCCCGAAGCGCACTGGATCGCCGGTCGCTCCGAACTGGGGCTGGGAAATCCACTCACTGCTGCCGAACACTTTCTAACCATCCCGGCAAACACTCCACCCAGCCTCGAAGCAGCCCTTGAAGCGGCCGACATCTTCCAGCGGCGTCTGGCACTGCTCACCCGCGCCGAAATCGCGTGGCGAAGAGCTTTTGAAATAGCCCCCGACGATCCAGCCGTTCTTACCGGTCTCGCACGACTCCTCGCGCTCGCCGGGCGGCGTACTGAAGCCGCTCCACTGATCCTCCGCCTCGTCCAACTCGGGCACCCCTCCGAACTCCTGATTGTCCTCGCCCGCCCCTCCGGAACACTCCAGGATCAAGCTCTGCTGGACCAGGCCGCCGCTGCCAACCCGGACGATCCACTGCTGCTGCTCGCAACAGCCCGCGTTGCCGAACAAGCCGGTGCCCCCGCCCGCGCCGCAGAACTCTGCCGCAAAGCCCTGAATCAAGCCCCCGATTTCCTGCGGTTGCCCCTCCACGCCGAACGCGGACGCTGCCTGCTGCTGCTGGGCGACTCCCAACAACTCCGCGAATGGGAACAGGGCCTGCCTGCAACATTCCAGGGTTCTCCCGAGATCGCGCGGATCACGGGACTGCTCCGACTCCGCGAAAATCGCCCCGCTGAAGCCCTCCCACAACTCCTCGATGCGGCTCGATACCAGCCTGAATATCGGGACACACTCTGGCAACTCTCCCGGCTGCTCGAACAGGCCGCACTCCCCGAGATCGCCAGCCGCTGCAATCAGTTTCTTGAAGCCGATCGAAAACTGCAGGAAGCACAGGACCGAGTGCTCTTCTCTGAAGACTCTCGGCCCACCGATGCGATTGAACTCGTAAATGCGTCCCTCAACTGCGGCCGACTCATCGAAGCCAGTGGCTGGGCGCAACTCGCCACCAGACGCTTCCCGGAAAACGACACTCTGCAGAAACTCGCCAGACAACTCAGTGTCACCGCTTCGCTTGCCCCAGTTCAGCTCGTCGAGGATTCCTTCAACCCGGTTCGGCCAATTAGTGCAGCAGAAGTCTCCGCAGCATGCGAACGCCTGCGGTCACGGCAGACAGCCCAGCCCTCCCCCGATCCCGGTATCACACAATACAGCACCTCAAACAACCCCGCTCAAGACTCCCCGATTTCCTTCACCGCCGCCGAACCCTCGCTGGGATTTGATTTCTCCTTCATCAACGGATCAACCACCGCACCCTCCCACCACATGTACGAACTCACCGGACCAGGCGCCGGCGCGGTGGATCTTGATCATGACGGCTGGACCGATCTCGCAGTCACTCAGGGTGGCACATGGCTGAACAATCACAAATCTTCAACCGAACCCGTCCTCACACTCTTCCGCAACATCCGTGGACAGCGTTTTCAGGACATCTCGACCCCCGCGGGTTCCACCGCAAACGACTTTGGCCAGGGACTCGCTGCCGGTGATCTCAATCAGGATGGCTTTCAGGATTTCGTCACCGCTTCCATCCACGGAACACGGCTCTGGATCAACAACGGCGACGGTACTCTTGCAGATTATGGCATCCTTCCGGAATCCGTTGGCAAATGGGTTACCAGCTGCGCGATCGCGGACCTGAATGAAGACTCGCTTCCCGATCTTTTTCTCGTCACCTACCTCGGCGGACCAGATCTCTTCTCGAGGCTCTGCGACGACGGTACCGGAAAGTCGGCCATGTGCCTTCCGGCCGTCTTCCCGGCTGTGCCCGATCTGCTGCTGCTCAATGACGGGGCAGGTTCCTTCAGCGACTACTCCGGCGATCTCCCCGAATCCAACGCTGACGGCAAGGGTCTGGGAATCCTCGTCATGCATAACGCACCTCCGGGCCAACCAACCCGCCCGGAGATTGTGATTGCCAACGACACCACCCCCAACGCCCTGCTCAGCTGGGACTCCGCCACAGCCACCTGGCTGGACCGCGGCTTTGCCTCCGGGCTGGCCGTGAGCGGACAGGGCAGGGCAGAAGGCTGCATGGGCATCGCTGCCGCTGATCTCAATGCCGACCACATCGCGGATCTCGTGATCACAAATTTTCTCGGCGAAGCACACGCATGGTACGAGTCTCGCCCGGGTGGTACGTGGGAAGATCGTCGCTCATCCAGCCGCCTCGAACGCGCCACCCGTGACGTCCTTGGCTTCGGGACCTGCTTCATCGATGCAAATCTCGACGGCCACCCGGAACTCTTCGTCGCCAATGGCCACATCGATAACCTTGAACATCTCGGTCGACCATATCGCATGCCAGCGCAGTTATTCACTGCAGCCAACAACGAATTTCAACCGCTGCCCGCTGCGGCCCTCGGATCATGGTTCATTCAACCCCACATCGCCCGCGCCACTGTTTCACTCGACTGGAATCGTGATCACGCTCCGGATCTGCTCGTCGCGCTGCTCCACGAAAACTCTGCACTGCTAACCAACTCGTCCCCAGGGCCGGGGCGGGGAATCTCACTGACACTTGTCAGTCACCGTGGTGAACGTCACCCAGTCGGCGCACGCTCCGCAGTTCTGCTGGAGGACCAGTCGATACTGGGCCCCACACTCCAGATTTTCGCTGGTCACGGCTATCAGTCAGCAGCCGACACCACACTGATCCACGGTTGCGGCCCCCGCAAAACGGTTTCCACGCTGCAAATCACATGGCCGACAGGCACCAGCAATGCGTTTCACGACGTGGAAACCAGTTCGCACTATATTCTGATCGAAGGCCGCAGCACCCTCTGGAAGCTGCCGAAATAACGGTCGTGTTTCGCTGCCAGCTACACGCGGGGAATTTCAAAGCCCTTTCGCGGTACTCTCGCGAAGAACCCGGCAGCCTGATCATCTCCGACTATGGATTCCGCCCTCGCGTCCCAGCGAATCACCCGGCCAAGACGCGCCGCAATCGCCGCCAGATGACAGACATTCATGGTCTGCACATGGGTGTACACGTCAGAAACGGGCAGGCCACCCTCGGACAGACAACGATAAAAATTCTGCTTGTGGCCCTCGAACGGCTTGCCCTTGTACAACTCCTGCAACTGCTCAGGACCAAACTGCCCCTTGTCCCACTGCTCTTCAATCGGCTGCCCGGTGATCTTGCCACGATTCACAAAGAAGCGCCCCTCGGTGCCTTCAAACAGAATCCCATTGTCCCCGCGACTGGTGATATGCATCTCCAACCCGCCATCAAACCGCGCAATCACATTGAAGTCGTGGGACGAATTGTAACTGTCGTCCTGCGTTGGGTAGCCGTCCTTGAAAGGTACGGGATGCTTTGCGTCAGTGCCGTCAATCTCCACGGGACCAGTGCCGTCCTGATCCAGACCGGCAGCCCAGAGTGAGATATCGACGTGGTGAGCTCCCCAGTCGGTGAACTTGCCGCCGGAATACTCGTACCACCAGCGAAAATTGTTGTGACACCGCTGCTCGATGTACTCCACCGCCGGCGCCTGACCAAGCCACATGTCCCAGTTCAGATTCTTCGGTGGCTCGGATTTCTTAAACGGTCCACCCACGTCGCCTCCGTTGATTCCAACCGTGATCTTCTGAAGCTTTCCAATGAGCCCCTTTCGCACCATGTTCACTGCCCGCAGGAATCGTTCCTGATCACTTCGCTGCTGCGTGCCGATGAAGAATACCCGATCACTGTACCTGCGGCACGCATTTCGAATCAGCTGATTCTCTTCAAGTGTCAGCGTGAGCGGCTTCTGACAGAAAACGTGCTTGCCCGCCTGCAGGGCCTCGATCGCAATCTTCACGTGCCAGTGATCCGGTGTCACGATGCTCACTACGTCTATGTCACTTCGCTCAAGAATTTGCCGATAATCACCGTAGACTTCTGCCTTGCCGCCACCGATGTTTGGATCCTGATTGGCCCGACCGGCCTGGTTTTCGTCGACATCACAGAGCGCCAGAATGTCACCAAACTGCCTGTGACCATGAGCGTCACCCCTCCCCATGCCACCAAGACCAATACAGCCCACTCGTGGACGGTCGTTCGCAGAAAGATTTGCAAAACCAGCCCGCGTCCAGGGAAACGCAGCACTCAATGCTCCTGCCGTTGCAAGGCCTGCAACGGATCGAAGCATGGAACGACGGGCAGTAGCGATCTTCAGCATTACCGGGGTCCTTGTGGGATTCAGATGGTCAGGACGGGGAAGTTGTTCAGGATTCTAAGTCCCCGCCGGCACTCCCGCAAATACAGCCCTGCCACCAACTCCTCCCCAGACGCTCCTGCCGATCGATCACCACGTTACCGCTCTGGCGGGGGCACAGTCTTCCGCTCCGGGCCCGAGATCAAAATGCTCCCCGCGATCGTCTTATCAGGAACCACACACACCACATTCGTATTCCGCCCGTCCTCAACCCGCACCACAAATTCACCATGACTCGGACGCGAGCCAAAATCCGGAACCGGCCCCAGCAACTCCAGACGATGCTCACCCGCAGGCAACTCCTCCTGCGCCGCCAAAACCAAGGCCGGCAAAGTCATCCATGAACGCGTTTCCGGCTTCTCGAGTGCCTCCCAGACCACTCCCGCCGCATTCATACCGAAATCCACCAGCGTGTTGTCGGAAATCTGAGCCGTCTCCTTCACCGCATAGACCGTGCCCTTCTTCACCACTCGCCGAACAACAGCAGCCGCCAGCTCCTCGTCCCGATGAGCCTCGTAGGAAGCCTGCGCCGCCGCATTCAGGTCCACCACGGTTGTCAGGCTCAGTATTCGCGGCTGTTCCCCCGCACCACCCGAACGCAGTCGGCATATCACCGGAACTGCCGAGCCCGCCCGCCATACCACCCGAGGTCTCCCGATCTTCACGGAAACCAGCGGCGGCGGGAGCGTGTGCCGCCCCGTTGCACTCAGAATCCGATCCGCAATCAGCAACGCCTTCGACGTCGGTTCAGCTGATTCCGACTCCCATTCCGGCGCCCGCCCTGCCAGCACAATCACATTGAGACTTCCGTTGCCCCTCGCACACCTCACACCCAACCCTCTGCCTGGCACACGATCCGATTTGTCACCGCTCCAGAATGCCACCTGCTGCAAAGCAGCCTCCGTTTCGATCGCCCGCGACGGCGTCTCGGACTGCACCACCGCTGTCAGCCAGGATGCCATAGCCAGAGGCGCATCCTGCCCAGCCGGAACTACAGCAGGTGAGGAATTCCCTGCTGCCACTCCAACACCGTCCGACTCCCACTCCGCCTGCTCCACAACACCCGGAGACTCAGACACACTCGCAGGATCCAGAGTCGCCACGCCCGCCTCAGCACCATCAGACAGTTCCTGCCACCGCAAAGCCGTCTGCTCCTCCGCCTGCAGAGACCACGCAAACGCGTCCCCACTGCCGCTCATCAAACTCGATAATAACCCCAGACTCAATACCATCTGACGCTCGTAGTCCCGGCCGGAATAAGACGTCGCTCGAGCATCCGTAAACAACGCTGCCGTCTGCTCCGCCAGATCCCGCTGCGACAAATATGCGAGCTCCTCACGCAACTCCCGAAATCGTGACTCCGCCGCAATCGCTTCGCCACGAGCCAGATCCACCATCGCCAGATCCAGCTTCAGCAGCTCCCGCTCTGCACCACGCGACCCCCGCGCCGTCTCCAGATGCTCAGCCGCCGCAGAAACATCGCCCGCCGACCACGCCGACAATGCTGAAGAATGACTCAGCTGCCACGTCTGACAACCACAACACAGGGCAGGATAGAGCAGCAGCGCAGCCGGTAACCGGACACGTCTCCAGATCGCCGCCAACAATCCGCTTCCACAGGCCCGCTGCATCAGACACCCGCCAGAATCAGTCGTCGTAGTGCTTCCGCTTCCCCAGAAAACTCCTGTGATACCCTTTTCGCAACATCGCTGAATCCTCAATCGACTCCAAAGTGTGAATATTCAGCAGCTCCAGCTTCAACAAATAATCCCGCTGATAATCGCCATTGCTCGTCGTCGTCCCCGACGTAATCCTCGCAAACAGCAGATAATCAAACGGCTGCTGCTCACGCTCCAACGCCGCCTGAAACTCACGCTGCTTCGATGGCAGTACCAGACTCTCAGGAGTACATCGCAGCTCCGCCATCGCCGCCTCCACCGCACGACGGCTGATCATCCGAAACTGATCGTGCTGGCCAATCAAGGTGCTGATGTGGTCGTAAATCTGTTCTTTGAAATCCCCAAGCACCTCACCACTGCGATTCTCCACCCCCACAAAACACACCGAACGCACCCCAACGCCTGCCTCGTTCAACGAAACATGCGATGCCTGCTCGATCGTCGCACAGCTCTTCCCCAGCAATCGCCCAACCGATTCGTCAATCAAAGGCTTCCACGTCTCAGCACCGGCTGTGTGGCTGCCCACCATGTCAGGATCGGAATCCTTCAGCACGTGCGCGTGCTGACGCCCTCGACAGCCGACGCTGACCGTCAGCAATATCAATCCCAAACACAGCAACAGTCGCCAGCTTCCAGATCTCTTTGCCATCTTCCGGATTCCATTCCAGAACCAACAGCCCACAGCAGCATTCCCGCTGATCAGGAAAGCCACCAGTCCACATGGCGAATACTACCACGGCCGCGATCTTCGAGGATAGAGCGACCACAAACAACCAACACATCGCATGCAACCCAGACCACCCAAACAACCAGCACACCAGAAACTAAAGCCCTGCAGCCATCTCCCCCAGCCCCACCCGTACGTCACATTCCTCAAAGTCAACCGCAATCCACCCGCACCGCGCGGCAGTTTTCAGAAAATCCGCTGGTGCCGAATCCAGGGACTCTGCCGAATATTACGCCCAGCAGCTCACTCGGTTTACCGCCAGACGCCACGTCAGGGACGCTCCATGCTCCTCGCCCGCTTCCCAAATCTCCACAAACTGCTGGCTCTGGCCATCATCACTCTGAGCCTGACCGCCCGGACAACGGCTGGTCATGAGTCCGACGTTGCTCCTTCCCCGTCGCCGTCCGCCCCAAATCCGGCCGGGCGCCCCGGCACCACGGACCCTCTATTCCCGGCGGAAGCCGATTCACCGTTCATTTCTGCGGGTTTTCCTGAGCCTGATTTGCAGACGGAAATGGAATTCAACCGGCCCGCGCCCGCTCTGACACAGCCCGGAGCTGCCCCGCGACACGCCCCCCGCGAATCCGGCAGCGAAGCACCGCTGTCACGTTTTCGCCGCGGGTTCTTTCAGGGTGCCGCAATTTCCACCGCCTTCATCAACGGCGATACCGACACGGGTATGGGTATCACCTCCACAGACCTGTCCGCTTCCTTTGCCATCCCGCTCGGCTCCTTCGACAACGTTGTTGTAGCCACTCCGTTTCTGCGAACTGAAATGGTTACCTCCGCTCCGGTACTTGATTTGCCCGATGAACTGCACGAAACCGGTGCTCGCTTCTTCTGGCGGCGGCCTCTGAACGAAGACCTCAGCGTGATGACGATTGTTACGCCCGCCGTCCGCAGCGACTTTGAGAACAGTCACAACGCTTTCCGTATTTTCGGCCTCGGGCTGCTCATCTGGCAGGCCGTGCCGGAAACGCTCTCACTGTCAGGGGGTGTGGTGCATACGGGACGCGATGACTTTCCAATCCTGCCCGCCGCCGGCCTGCTCTGGACCCCCACTCGCGAATGGAAGGTCGATATTCAGTTTCCTTCGCCGAGGGTCTCTTACCGTATCGATAAAGACGGCGCCAGCAGCGAAACGTGGACATACGTCTCAGGCGTCTTCGGTGGGAACACGTGGTCCGTGCAGCGCCCCTCTGGCACCGCGGATGAACTTACGCTGCGTGACTATCGTTTGCTTGCAGGTTTCGAACATCTGTTGCCGGAAAATCGCAGCGTTTTTGTGGAAGGTGGATTTGTGTTCGGCCGCGTTGTGGAATACGAAAGCGAACCTGAGTCCACAGAACTGGATTCTGTCGGCATCATTCGCTGTGGCATCGCATTCTGACACACATCAACTGACAGACTTCGAAGGCTGCCCCCCGCGGTCTGCATTCCTGACCAGAGTCGTCTCCAGCGAACGCTGACCGGCCGACCGTGCGGGAGCCGCAAACAACACAGCTGCTGAACACATCAGCAGTCCGATGCCGGCCGTCAGGATGCGTTCCAGCTTCAACCGCTGCCTCACAACGAATTCCACAGAATCGTTGCTGTCAACCCTGAACCACGCTTCTCCTCCCGCTTCCATCGCTGGACTTGCCACGGTACTCAGGAGTTCCCCAGCCAACCGCTCTGACTCAACGGCGGCATCTTCCCTGAGGCCCAGCTGCACAGGAGAAAAGCCGGATGTCTGCAGTGACCGCAGTATCTGACCCGTGATCAACTGCTCAGCCTCCCCTTGAACCCCCAGACGCTGATTGCCCTGGATTCCAGCAGAGCCTTCGCCGACAGTTGTCAGCCGCAGCACACCCTCAGTCCTCGACTTTGCCCCTTCCAAATGCGGAAGCTCCAGCCGCACCCCAGGCGAAAACAGCGATGCACCTCTGCCTCGGCTCAGCCACCGCAACTCCAGTTGCGTTACCGGTCCGTTCAGCTCGATGCTAAAACGACCCCGCTTTTCACTCCCCTGAAGAGGCTGCAGAGCCGCCGGCAGATACTCCAAAACCAACGAATCCGGTATTTCCAATTCCACCTGCACCGGGTAACGCCGCGCGAGAATCAGCAGCGCAGTCTTCCCTCTCGTCGCCCGACCGTCCTGCATCTGCACCTGACTGACAGCATGCACGTGCGGGCCATTCACAACACCCTCCGGTACACCCTCTGCCACAGTACCAACCCCCGGAAGCACCAACTTGTCTCCCTGCAGCACGGTCTCAATCGCCAGCCGCAGACCTGCCCGCAGCGACACTTCTGATAACCCGGCCCCGAGAGCCTCAGCAGCTGCCGAAGCCCACTGCGGCAGCTCCTCAGCACCCGATCCAGATCCGCCAATGGAATCCAGCCGGCCGTTGTAAAGGGCCTCAGTCCAAACAACCTGGTCAGAGATCATGGGCCATGAGAAACGGTCTTCACCGCCACCTTCAGATCCCGCCACTGCATTTGCGGACCATGCTACAGAGAATTCCGAAACTCCGAATAAATCCTTCATTTGCTCCGGACCGGATTCAAAACTTTCACCATTCCGCACCAGCTCCAGAGTTCCTCGCTCCGTAAGCACAATCGGTTCTGCCAAAAATGTTGTCCCGGGAGCAAACTGCATCCGCAGCGGACCGAGACGACTCGACCAGTTCGAAAGACGCATCACCAGCACCACCTGCTCACCAGACCGCAGAACCGCCACCCGGCCAGTTGGCTCAACAGGATTTAAACGCTCCAGAACCACCACTCGTGACTCACTGATCAGCTGCAGCCTGAATGGCTCACCCGGACGCAGCTGACCGCCGTTAATTCCCGCCTGCAAAGGGACTGCAGCACCCGCGTCCTCAAGATGCAGCCCAACGGTCGTCTCGTCGGTCAATGTGAGGAGCGATTCGAGTACCTGCGAATTCTGCAGCCGCGGACTGCCAATCCGGACCCGACTGTCGTCAGGTCGCAGTTCCATCCGACCACGCAGCTCGATCCCATGAACACCCGTCGTGCCTTCCCGCAACTGCACCGTCAGCTGATCACCGCGACGATGCCACGACTGCAGGCGATTCGCTTCACCAGCCGTCACCTGAACGTCCGTCACTCGCAGCTCACCTGGCACCGTAATTCGATGTCGAAAAACCGGTGACTGAGATGTTTCAACGTCCATCCGACAACTCCATTCAACTTCCTTGTCGCGAACCGTACACGACTGACTCATCCGCAGCTCGTGCCGGCTGCTTCGTGGATCCAGCTTCACCTCCAGAATTCCCAGATCCACTGGTGCCCGCAGCAGCGTGTCTGTCCGCCGCAGCCACGTCCCCCACTTCTGTGACTCCGCCGAAAAGGCCACAACTTCCGCCTGCTCCTTCGCTACAGCCGCAGCCGCAACCGCATTTCCGCTGCGAATCGCAGCCAGCACCGTTTTACCTTGAATACAGTCGGCGAACTGCTGCAACTCGCCCACCGGAATCTCCTGCAGCATCACAGGCAGTGGCCGCAGACTTGCCATCTGCAACTGCAATACAAACTCCCCGGTGTGCCCGGGTGGCAGCGAAATCACCGCCTGCTGCTCCTTCAGCGACCACAACAATTCATCCACGCCAAGCCCCTCCAGGGCAGTGACCGCCGACAATCGGTAGCCCGCAGGCACACGTGCTCGCAGTTCACCCTTGAGCGGATTCCAGTTTTTGAATCGGCAAATCAGAATCAGCTGCTGCAGGCCCGCCGTATTCTCAGCAACCACCAAAGTCTCCACACTCGCCGGAACACGCACGCCTTTTTCAAGGCCCGCCTGCAATAACCTCAAATCCGCTCCGTCACTTGTTGATAAACTGTTCAGCTGCTGTTCCCCGGCTGCCGGATCCCATTGAAACACGCCATCCGATGTCTGCAGCCTTGCTCCCGAATACAAGCCCGGCGGTGCCAAAATCTCCACCGTCGAACGCGGGCATGGCAAACCCGGAAGTCGAAACTGCACCACCGCAGACTGACGACTCAACACTGGCCACAAACGACACTCGAGAAGATGTCGCGTGAAGGCCGCTCGCTCGTCGGCCACAGCCGCCACACCACCAACCTCGGCCCCCTCATCCACCAGGCTCCGCACAGGAACCTCCACTGATGGAGGCAACCGAACCACCAACTGCTCACCCAGCTGCGTCTCCGGAAGAATTGGCTGACCGTCAAGCTGACACGACAACAAACGATTCCCCCCAAGCGGCAACCTCACCTCCGCTTCCCGGCCACCGCTCGGGGCTACCACTTCAATCTCCAGCAATAACTCAACCCGATCCGCCGCCTCGGCCAAAACCCGCGTTCTGACGCTCTGAATCAAGCCCTCACCCGTTGCTTCAACACCTCCAACGGAGTCCTCACCTCCTGATACTCCCGCACGCAAACGCCGCAGCACATCCTCACGCACAAACACAAGCCCGCTGCCATCACCTTTGGTTTCCGGAATGAGCACTTCTGCGAGCGGCTCACTGGCAACTTCGTCGCCCCCTCGAACCGTCGCTCCCAGTGTACCAGCCGATTCCTGCGCAACCCCTGGGAGTGGAACTGCCAGCAGCACCGAACTCACCAGAAGCCCGCGACGCCAACGCAGCTTCCCAGCCACTCGCTGACCACCATGCAGCAGCAGCAGCAATAACATTCCCGCACAACTTCCCCAGAAACTTCCCCGAATCACGAGGCCAATCACCGAGTCATCAGCAACAATACTCGCCGCACAACTCACACCCACCGGAAGTGATGCCCAGGGGAGCCGACGCGATAACCATCCCGCCAGCCCCAGGAACAATCCAAAACTCACCAAACCAGCTCCAATCGCCGCCGCCGTACTCCGCTGACGCAGGGCTGCCCGCAGCTCAACTCCCTCCGCATCCTCCCCAGCCACCACAAACAACTGCTGCTCCACACCATCCGCAACTGCCAGCTGCCAACGAGAAACAAACTGCCGCAAACCCGCCGCTCCACGAAAACTTACCTCCGCATCCGCCTCTGACGTACCCGCCGCGGCAACCACTCCAACCCCCATCAACAACTCCCGCCACGTCGGCAAAGACTCTGCGGGCTCCGTCGAAACCAATAACCGCTGACCGCCCCCCGTCTGCAGATCACCAAGACTCACCAAAGCATGAATTGTGTTCCCCGTTGACGCGCCCGCTTCACCACCGGCCAGATTGATTCGAGTCAACCTGACAGGCCATTCCGGCCCAAGTCGAGCATCGGTCCGCTCCCTCCACAACAGCAACAGCCGCGAACGTCCACCCGCGGCCGGCAGCGGAATATGCAATTCCCCGTCCCGTACCTCGCCACGCACACCCTGACCGTTCACCACCAGCTGCGGTGCTTCAGTTACCGCCCACTGCAGCGAACATCGCTCAACCCCCGCGGATGCATCCAGATCCACAACCCCCAAAATCTCATGCACAGATTCCGTGCCCGTCTGTTGCAGCAGGTGATACTGACGAATCTCACGCAGCAGTATCTCAGGAGCCTCTGAACGCCTCGAAATCCGCACTGTCACCTGTTCTCCCGTGCCCGGTAACAGCCACTCATCGACGCCCTCACTTCGCCCTGCAGAAGCTGCCACCTTCTCCAGATTCTCCGCCACTACCTGCATCTGCCCCGTCCCCGGAACCCTCAAAAATCCCGGCCATCCGCCGGATCCACCACGCGGAACCCCAACCACAAAACGCTGCGACAACTCCCGCTCCGCTGCCACCGTGATCAGCACAGGCCCCGCAATCGCTCCCCCAGGCCGCGAAATCAGGTACTCCAGCCACCGCCCGTCCACACCCTCTACCACACGACTCTCAGCAGACACCTCCTGATCCCCAACTCGCCACGCCCGCTCCCCGCCAGCCTCCAATGGCAACTGCACCACAAGCACACCGGTCTCCGGCCAGCCAGGCATACTGATCCGTGATTCCTCGCGAATCCTCCCCCCCACCAAACGCAACTCGTGCTCCACTGATCCAGCCACACTGTCCCTCGCCGGTCTGCCAGCCGTAACGCCGCCACTTCCAGGCAGACAGCACCGCAAACCCTCAGACAACCGCTGCTCCGGAAACCATGCCAACCGCCCTCGAAACTCCTCCAGCGACAGCTCCGCTCTCCCCTCCGACCACCGCGCTGCAGACCCTCGCGACAATCCTCCACCACGCCCCCAGAGCAAATACACGTCGCCCCGCCGCACACCGTCGGCCGTCAACAGCGGCAACTGCAGTGGCTCTACACTCACCGTCCCCAAATTACTTCGCTGAAATAAAATCTCCAGCACCCGAGAAGAACCAGCCTCCAGCGTCTCGGAGAAGTACACCTGCAAACGCCCACCCTCACGACCCTCCACTGCCGGCAGTAATTCAAACAGGAGTGGACGCCCGCTCGACGCATATCGCACACTAATGACATCCCAACCAGCAGCCACGGGCCACGACGCCTCCACAACCGCTGCCTCTGCGCACTCCAGGTTGACATAACTGCGAACAGATTCTGTCTGCCCCGAAACCTCCGCCAAATGCACGATCGTCTCCGCAAGCTGCGGTGAATTCGTGGAAGTACGCAGAAAAGCAGTCGCACCGGGCTCAAACTGCAAGAGCTGAAAAGTCTGTGACATATCCGGACCAGCAATTACGTCCCGTTCCTGCATCCCCACCAGCGTCCACTCATCCACACGCAGCGACGTCGGCAACGTGACAGTCACAGGCCCCGGCGGAGTCAACAGCGGACCACGCTGCTCAGCGGCCCCCTTCCAGCCGTCCGGCACAAGTGTTGGCAGCTTCCACGTATCCAGCTGCTCAACAACCCGAACGCCCTGCACGGAAAATGAGCCCACGCTGCCCTCCGCAGGCAGCTTCACCCGCAACAAAGGCGCATCTGCCTCACCCGCGGATTCCCACACCAACTCCCGCTGATCCTCCATGGCCACCCCCAGCACCCGCGTCCCTGGACTCAGTCGCAACGTCAGCTCACTCCCACCACCAAGATCAGCCGGCACGCCCACAGTCCAGCGCGATGTGAGAATATCACCCTGCAGTGAATGCCACGCGCCAAAACCGGTCAACAGCGCCGGATCCTGGGCTGCCAGACCAGGCGATCTACGACAAATAAATGTCAACCGAGTCGGATCCGCCGGTATCAGTCTCCACAATTTTCCCACGCCCCCGCCAGGCGGCGTCTGAGACGTCACCAGACACCCCGAACCCGTTACCTGAATGTCGGCAGGAGTGGTCAGTTCGAGCTGCGATGTTGTCGCTGCCGGCAACTCCAGCCGAAATGACACCGCCGCTCCCGAAACCACACCATCAGCGCCAAAACTGCCCAGAACATCCCCGGACACGCCACGCTTCAAAACATACAGCCGCCGCTCCAGATCCGCTCCCAGCGGCAACTCTCCCTGAGGATCCACCAAACGCAGCTGCTGCAGGTTCGTTCGCCCCAGCAGCGGAGGCGATTCAGCGGAACTCGCGGCCGCCACGTCATACAACTGAAATTTCAACTGCCCCCCGGAGAGCGTTCCATCACGAAACTCCGCCCCATACTCCGCCCGCCGAATCCACGGCCGACGAGGTGCTCCCGAACTGTTTTCCTCTGCCCGCTGCCGAAGTTCTTCGAAGACTGCCCGATCAATCGCGCGATACTCCCCACCAGACAGCTTCTCCTGCAGGGCGTCCCACGACAACACCTCAGACCGCAGTTCCTGCGCTGCTCCCGCAGCACGGTCCCCATCCGACTGCAGCAGACAATCAGCAATTGTCCCGCAGCAGCCTGCAAACCAACAAATCATCCAAAACAATCCAGCCATTTCAGCCTACCCCGCTGCAGCCTCGGATTGTCCGCCAGTTGCCCCCCCGGACACGCCCCGCAGCGACCGCAGGCCGGAATCCGCATAATCGGGGAACCCAAACACGGTCGGTCGCTCCGTGACCTTCCGCAGGGATGCAGCCCCGTATCTCTGCAACATCGTCCACCGTTGCACGCCGGCCGCTGCTACGCCAGCGAATACCCCGGCTGCTGTCCATGGAGTCATCAAGGCAGCCCAGTCCGGAAACGCCACCCAGACCGCCGTCAATGCTGCTGCCGCGACTGGGATCGGCAACCCCAACGGCAAACGGACCATCCATGCCAGTATCACAAATACCAACAGGCAAATCGTCGCCATGGTGAGCAACTGCAGTGACTGCGGTACAAGACTCACACGCACCTGCAGATCCTCGCCCGAACCCAGGCAAAGGTCATGTCCACCGGACTCCATCAGCCACTCCCCGCCACACTCCACGGCCGCTTCACGAATGGCCGCCGGAAACGCCGATAAAATTGCCTCCAACTGCCGCCGGGAAACGGCCCTCGCTCCCGCATCGCTGCCAAAGACGCGAGCAGGCAGCGATGACATTGATGCCAAAGGCTCAACTGCCGTCACCGCACTTAGTCCGGACTGCGGACGTAAAAGCCAAACCAGAGTCGCTGCGGATGTCTCACCCCGCAAACGCACCCTCAGAATCGACCGCGGACACAACTGCTCGCCAATCCCCCGCAACCCGGCCGAATTCCGCAACTCCTGACGCACCCGCACCTCCAGCACAATCGGTCGGCCCTCCGAATACTCCAGTCCGGCCAGCACCTCGGGCAGGATCTCCCACTTCACGAGGCGATCCTCTGAATCCCGCTGCGCCTGCAGCACACCCGATCGTCCACTCAGTGATTCCCCTCCGAGTATGATCGATTCCAGAGACAACCCCTCAGGCACCTCCAGTTCCAACCGCTCAGGCCGCCGCTCAAAATACCAGCGACAACTGGTCAGGCACTGGCCGGAAAACAAGCGTGACTCCGCCAGCGTCAGCACAGGTCCCAGTCCCACACCCCCCAGAGCCCCTCGACGATATCGCAACGGAACCCGCAATTTCCCTGCCGCTGAATCGCCCCCAACACTCGCCCCGGAATCAGCCTCGCCGGGCCCATCAACCCCACTCCCCACCCCGGTACCCGCGGCGACCGTGGAATCCTTCACGCCATCCCTCGCAGACTCACCAATCCAATTCGCATTCCGCCACGCGGCCGTATACATCTCCGAATATACCGGCTCCCAGCCAGTCCCCTCCCGAACCTCCAGTCCCGATTCACTCGTTCCCGCAAGTACCCGCCAGATTCGAGCCCCCTGCGGCACCACCAAATCAATACTCAGGTCTTCCTCAGCACGCGCTCCCGCTGCCCCCGAGACCAGATTCTCACGCTGTCCCGGCGCCTGCAGCCAGCGGACATCCAGCACGAGCGTCCCTCGAATCGGCTGCGGCAGCCGAAATGTCCATTCATTCGATTTGCCAATCACCGCTCGCAATGGCTCGCCTACTCCCGCCAACCGAACGACCGGCTGCACGGATTCCGGAACCATCAACGTGATCTCATTGATCTCACGATGCATCACATCCAGCTCAATCGACTCACGCACCTCCACTCCACGCGCCGCAGCCTGCAATCCCGCCGTCACAGCCGCTCGGATCATCTGCGGCTGATGCACCAGTCGAATCCTCACAGCGGCACTCGAGTTCTCATGCATCCACGAGACACCTCGCTCCAGCTCCGGAGCCGCTGACACGCCTCCAGTACTCGAGCCGACCGCAGCCACCGATGTTGATGGCACTCCCCGCAGTCGCTCACCACTCGACGCAGTTAATAACTCCGCCTGATAATCGTCCGACTCTTCAGTTCGCAACACCACCGGCTGCCCCCGGCGACTCTGCACCTGCGGACACTGCAGTAACAAACGACTCTGCTCAATACGCAAAGTCTCCGGCAACTCATCCCCCGAACCCCGCGCGGAAAGCTCTGTCACCGCCTGAAACTCAACAACAAACTCCCCGGATTGTCGCTCGGGAAAAACAAACTTCAGCGTTCCGGGGCTCCCGGGAGTCACTTCAGGAGTCAAAGGTATTGACCGACCATTCCGCAACAGCCTCGCCCCACCCGGCAGGAGCGACCATGCTGACCACTCCGAACCCTCAACCGCCGCAGTCCAGTCCAGCAGGAGTTCCGGCAAGGCCCCCCGCAGGACATTCAACCGAATCTGTCCGGTCAACAGCACCGATTCACCCTGCGGACGAATTCCCAACTCCGTTGTTACCGCGTACTGGGCCTCCATCTCCTCCACATGCAGATCAATAAACGACTCGCCGGAACGCAATCGAAACGCTGTCGCCGCGGCACCCCCATCCGCCTCCGCCGTAACCCGACGCCGCTGAGCCCCCCTGATCTCGCCCTGCCGCACCAACATCCCCGCAGGAAAAATCAACTCCACATCACCCGTCTGCACGTTCGCATCCTCCACCAAAGGCAGAGATACGCGAATGTCCTGCGGAAAACTCCGATTGCTCCGCTCCACGTCATACTCAAGCGTTAAAGCACCCTCAACCGCCCCCGTAAGTCGAATCAACGCCTCCCGATCACCAGATTCACGATTCAACTCAAAACTGTTCAATACCGACGCACCGGATGCATTCCTTGCCTGAACCTCGTTCACCACAAATCCCTCAGGCCACGCCACACGCACCTCAGACAACGGTGAACCCGTAATCTGCAGCTGCAACGTTCCCGTCAGACTCGCCGGAATCGTTGTCAAATCCAGAATCATGCGGTTCTGCACCTGAACGACAGGCTTCACCAGCACAGGTGGTGAAACCTCGGTCCACGCCAGCGTTGCTGCGCCGGAAATCCCAACAAACTCAACCTGCCGCACCCCCCGCTCGTCCCGCGTCTGACGATCCACCGCTCCAGCCGGCAGCTTCTGCAACTCCACTGGTCGGGAAAACTCCAACAACGCGTGCGATGCCGCTGACTCCGGAAGCAACAAATTCACCTGAAACACTCCCGGACCGGCTGTCCTCGCCCGCCCGGCCAAATGAAACTTCAAACGATGCAATCCCGCTCCACGCAAACTCCACCGTCGCTGGTTCTGATCCCCCACCTGCAGCACTGATTCCGCTCCCGCCACTGCTGACTCATGACCAAAATCCGTCAAATACACGTCACCAAAGGCCAGCGGAACAGACACCCACTCCGATGACGCTCTGACAACAACCTGCAATTCCACATCCAGGTCCAGTACTTCGCCGGTCACCTTGCCACGCAACTCAAGACGGGCAATCCAGTAACCTGGTAACTGCTGATCCCCGGCCCTCGATAACAGCAACGAAACCGCCTCACCACCCAACACGTCCCGCAGCGGAATCAGCCGGCCGTCCGCCGTCCGCAACAACACGTCAGCGCCCGCCACCGCCTGGCCCCCGTCGCCGGAGATCGCAGCACCAACGGCACCGTCACCACTCCGCAGGGCACCCCCGGAAACGGCACCGTCACCAGCAGCCGCTGAAGAAACCTCCTGCCCCCTGACCACCGCGTGGAGCGGCATGAGCAGCCCCGGCAGCAACACTGCCAGCCAAAGGCCCCCACAAAGACAGCCGCTGAGCCATCTTCGCAACCGCTCACGCTGCTGAATCACCGCTTCACCCCACAGAAAAACCCGTTAACAACACACGACGGACCGCTGACGAGCGCACTCTGAGCTCCCGACTCCGCCAATTCCTCACCTCTAATATACTCTACGCAGACTGCCCCGGCCGGAGAAGTTGCCAAATCAGCGCCCATCCAGCACCCGCAAAAGCTCCGTCAGCAGTCCAGGCGAGGAAGCGGCCGCAAGGCTTGGAACGAATGCATCGAATCTGCCACCGTCCAACCCGGCAATCGCCCCACCGGACTCCGTCACCATCAGTGCACCCGCCGCTACATCCCATACCTTCAAACTACTCGACCAAAACGCATCAATCCGCCCACAGGACAAATAGGCCATATTCAGAGCTGCAGAACCCGTCCGCTGCACCGTCTGAAATTCCCTCAAGGCTCGCAGAAAACGCTCCACTGCCGGGTCGCCGGGCCCCGTAACGACGGGCAAACTTCCCACCCCAAACGCCGAACCAGGCTTCGTCTCTCCACTCGTGCAGACCCGCTCACCATTCAATGTCACCCCACGCCCCCGCCGCACCGCAAACAACTCCTCACGGTTCGGATCATAAATCACCCCTGCCTCCAGCTCGCCACGCACCTGTAACGCAATCGAAACCGCAAAATACGGAAATCCATGCACGTAGTTGGTTGTCCCATCAAGCGGGTCAATCACCCACACGAATTCAGAATTGTCCGCTGGCGCGTGCAGGTTCTCCTCACCAAGGAAACCATGACCCGGAAACTGCTGCCGCAAACTGGATACGATCGCCTCCTGAGATGCCTCATCAGCCTCCGTTACGAGGTTCGAGCGACTTTTTTCCCGGACCGAAAATCTGCCCCGCCACTCCCGCAAAACCCTTCCACCCGCCTGAGCTGCACGCTGAGCTGCTTCCAGCCAACTGTCCGCTTCCTGCTCCAAATTCATTGCTCACTGCCTTTCCCGGACCGTTTTCCTGATGACTCCCGCGCTGCCGTGGCAAAATCACGGTGCACTCCCACGAGATTCTCGCAAACTCTCACTCCTCACGCCAATCACCGGCCTGGGATTCCACTCGCCTTCCGCATCGACCACACAGTATCATCCCCCCATTGACCCGGGTGTTTCTCATCGCTCCGTCCGTGGATCGTCGCCATGCCAGCACCTCAGTATTTCTATCACCCCCCCCCACACAGGCGTCTCCGCAGCCCGCTCGCAGTGCTGGCCACAGCAATCGCCACGCTGCTGCTCTTCGCACACGCCCAAACCGCTTTGGCTCAGCAGAAATGGGAAGTTCAGCGCGAGCTGATGGTGCGCACCGCACTTGAAGCCGAGGGCATTTCCAACCCGCGCGTCCTTGCCGCGATGCGCAAAGTTCCCCGCCACGAATTCGTTCGAGGCACAGAAAAGTCACAGTCCTACGAAGACACGGCACTGCCCATCGGACACCAGCAAACCATCTCTCCTCCCTACATCGTCGCCTACATGACCGAAACCCTTGACCCGCAGCCCGAGGATCGTGTGCTCGAAATTGGCACTGGAAGCGGCTACCAGGCGGCTGTACTCGCAGAACTCGTCCGCGATGTCTACACAATTGAAATCGTTTCTCCCCTCGCCAAACAGGCCGCCCGACGGCTCGAAGAACTCGGCTACGCCAATGTTCACGTCAGGGACGGAGATGGCTATCAGGGCTGGCCCGAGCACGCCCCATTCAACCGTATCATCGTCACCTGCTCCCCCGAAAACGTCCCCCAGCCCCTCATCGATCAGCTTGCTGAAGGTGGCCAGATGCTCATTCCCATGGGAGAACGCTATCAGCAGGCCTTCCATCTGCTTAGGAAAGTCAACGGCAAACTCGAGGATGAAAAACTGATCTCCACCCTCTTCGTCCCAATGACCGGAGCCTCCGAAGACCTGCGGCGCGTGCTCCCCGACCCCGCTAACCCCGTTCTCATCAATGGCTCATTCGAAACCGATTCCAACGAAGATGGCCGCGTCGACGGCTGGCATTACCAGCGAAAGACATCCATCTGCACGGAGAACGCCATGGACGGCAGCCAATGCCTGCGTTTCGAGAACAACAGTGAGACCGGAATCTCCCAGGCACTTCAGGGTATGGCCATCGATGGACGCTCCATCGGATCGCTCCGCCTGCAGTACTGGGTGCGATGCAAATCCATCGTTCCCGGCCCCGATGCAGCAGGGCAGGCATCCATCGTTGTTCACTTCTACGACAACGTGCGTCGGGAAATCTCGGCAGTTCAGGTTGGCAAATGGCGTGGCTCTCTCGAATGGCAAGACGCCCGCTCCGTTATTCCCGTGCCCTCCAATGCCAGGGAAATGATCTTTCGCATCGGACTCAATGGAGCCTCCGGTCAACTCGACTTCGATGACATCCGCATGCTTCCCGTTCGCCGCTGACCGAGCTGATGCCGGGCGAACTTCTGTGCATCACAGAATTCGCCGTCCACTTACCGCCCCACCAGCTGCAGAAACTCATCTTCGGTCAGCACTCGAACACCCAGCTCCTGAGCCTTTGCCAGCTTGCTGCCTGCTGACTCACCGGCCACCACAAGCGATGTCTTCTTTGAGACACTGCCAGCAGATCGCCCACCCTCATCCCGAATTAACTGCTCGATTTCATCCCGCGTGAACTTCGTCAGAGTTCCTGTCACCACCACCGATTGTCCCGACAAAACGCCACCACCAACGGCTCTGCGTTCCACAGGCTGCCCCATATTCAGCCCCAGCTCCCGCAGCTCACCCACAACGCTGCGGCCGTAGTCGGATCGAAAGAACGACGCCACCGAACCCGCAATCGCAGGACCGATTGCATGCACGGCAGACAATGACTCTTCGGTCTGCGCAGCCAGCTCCTCCATCGTCCCGTATTGCTGCTCCAGCAGCCGCGCGTTGGTTTGACCCACATGGCGTATGTTGAGCCCCGTCAGCAGTCGCCAAAGAGGTTGAGAACGCGAAGCGGCAATCCCCGACAACAGACGCTCCAGTGACTTCTCCCCCATACGCTCCAGCCCCAGCAACTGCTCACGCTGGGCAGACAGCCTGTACAGATCCGGTATGCCCCGCACGAGGCCCGCCGAAACCAACTGCTCAACCAGCTTCTCGCCCAGACCATCAATGTTCATCGCCGGTCGCGAAGCAAAGAAAATCAACGTCTCTCGCAGCTGAGCCGGACACGTGGGATTCGGACAGCGGATGTACACGCCGTGCTCGTCCCGAACCACCTCGGCCCCGCACTCCGGACACGCCGTCGGAAACTTCCACTCCTGCTCCCCCCCGGTTCTCGCTCCCGTGTTCACCCGCAGCACGTGGGGGATGATCTTGCCCGCCTTCTCAACAACCACACAATCACCGATCCGTACTCCCAGTCGCTCAACCTCGTCCCGATTGTGCAGACTCGCCCGAGAAACCGTTGTCCCCGCGATTTCCACCGGCTCCAGATCCGCAACCGGAGTCAGCGTACCAGTCTTGCCGACCTGCACTGTAATACGGTTCACTCGAGTTTCCGCTTCGTAGCGTTCCCATTTGAACGCCCGTACCCAGCGAGGACTCTTTGCAGTGCTGCCCAGCGCCTCGCGGTCCGACAGCCTTCGCAGCTTGATTACCAGTCCATCCACTTCGAAGGGCAGGGCGGGCACCTCCGCAATCATCTCCCCGCAGGCCACCTGTAACTCAGCGTAGCCTGATGCAAACCGCACCCCAGGTGTCGCCGGAACTCCAAGTTTCTGCACGTCATTCAGAAAGTCTGCGTAATCCTGCCACGCCAGCCCTTCAACGTATCCCACGCCGTGCGCCAAAAATCGCAGCCTTCGCTGACGCGCCAGGGATGGATCCAACAGCTTCAGTGCACCCGCTGCCGCATTCCGCGGATTCCTGTATGGCTCCTCACCAGCCGCCAGCTGACCAGCCTGCAGATCGGCAAAATCCTGACTGCGAATCAACACCTCGCCTCGCACCTCCAGCACTCGCGGAGGCTTGTCCGTAAGCAGTCGCAAAGGAACACCGCCAATCACCTTCGCGTTCTCCGTCACGTCGTCTCCCACCATACCATTGCCCCGCGTCGCCCCGCGGACCAGACGCCCCTCCTCCCACGTCAGCGAAATTGCCACTCCATCAATCTTGTATTCCAGTGAATACTCCAGCTGCTCACGGTCCAGACTCTTCCGCAAACCCGCGTCCCACTCCTGCAGCTCCGACTCTTCAAACACGTTATCTATCGACAACATCGGAAGCCGATGCTGGACCTGAACAAAACCCGAAATCGGCTCGCCACCAACCTTCTGACTCGGACTGTCCGCACGCCGAAACTCCGGATGCTCCTGCTCCAAACGCACCAGCCGCGACATTAACGCATCATACTCACGGTCTGTAATCTCAGGCCGCGCTTCCACGTAGTAAAGGTAGTTGTGTCGCTCCAACTGCCTCCGCAGCGCAGCGATTTCCAGAGCCGCACCGCCACCACCGGCTCCTTCTGAAGACAGCCCGTCAAATAACGTACGCACGCAACACATCCTGTTCTCAAGCACCACTCTCAGGGAATCACATCCTCGATCGCGGCGACGCTCACAACTTTGTCCAGCCGCACATAGACAGTCTTC
This sequence comes from Planctomycetota bacterium, assembly GCA_041161565.1. Lineage (GTDB taxonomy): Bacteria > Planctomycetota > Planctomycetia > Planctomycetales > Planctomycetaceae > SXXK01. The sequence goes on from JBEAUF010000212.1 coordinate 29,481, forward strand.
CGATTCGCCTGAATCCCGTGCAGGTGCGCGTCCCTCACGTACACCTCACGAGTCGTTGTTGAATCCCGCATGTCGTGGACGTCAGCCTGCCGCAGCACCAGCGTCTTGTCCTTCACAGACTGCAGCCGGCCCACGTACACAAACGGGGATTCCACATCCACCACCACCACCCGCCCCAGCAGTTCTTCCACAAACCCTCGCTTTCCCAACAAGCCCATGGACAACTTCCCGAATCCCGCGGGAATCGCCCGGAACACACTCCAGCCACCACCTCATTCTTTCAGGATTCGCAGAGCTTTTCCACCTTCAATCCCCAGCTGCCAATCCCCACATCCCCAACACCAGCCCAATCGCGTTGACTTTCTGGCAAAGAGTGCCGCCGAAAGAGCGAGGCTGGGATCACGAAAACATCAAAAACAAGGGGGAAACGCACGGATATCCCAAGCGTCTGTTTTGTCGACAGAATTGCTGAATTCCCTGCGTTTCTCCGCGAAAATCCAGGTGCTCTGTGGTTGAAAAAGAGCCCCGTCCGCGAGCCATTTCGCCGTCCCAGGGCGAAATGGCGTGAAAATGGGCGAACTCAAGCATTTTCAGCTCCGGCTCCCTGTTTACGTCCGGGCCCAAATCACGTCACCAGGCGACGCCTTGTCACGCTCCTGCCACGCGCATGAGTCGCAGGGCAGCAAACGCACTGAGCCGCAGCGCAGCAGCCCGCGGGTAAGTGCCCTCGTTACGCACTGCCAACGCCCATGCAATCCAGCGAACATGAATTCCCTCCGGCGTTCAGGGGGAGTCTCAAAACACGACTTCCACTGCCAGACACCGCGATGGAACTGCTCACTTCTGATTTCTCACTTCTTCCTTCCCGCACCTCGCCAACTCGCTCGCCCGGGTTCACAGTGCGGCCCTCGTTCGCCCTCGGATGGCACAAACAACAAAAACCAGAGGGATTTACACCCAGTATTCCTGCACGCGTCTCGTGAACACAAGTGCTGAATTCCCCGTGTCTCTCTGTGAAACTCTGTGGTTGAAAAGGAACACCATCCGCGCGCCGCTTCGCCGTCCCAACCTCGCCCTCCCAGGTAATATCCTGTCTTTTCCTGGGATTCCAGAGAACTTCAACGACATTAACCACGCGCCCCCCATTCGCCGTTTGCCAGTTCCAACCAGCCCCGTCAAAACCATCAAAATCGTCAAAAACATCAACAACACAGACAAAACCCCCGGCTTCTTCCACTTATCCACGTCCCCCAAACGCAGCATGTGGCAAATTTGCCTCAGTCACTGGGAATTGCACTAACCGAAACAACATGTGGAACCGGAATCCGTTGCCATGAATTACGACATGCTCGTCCTCGGAAATGACGATGCCGCCTTTGAAGTCGCAACCAGCGCAGCCCGTGCAGGAAGCCGGGTTCTGAATGTCATGCCCAGCCAGCGACATTCTGCCAGCCTGCTCGCACGCAGCCTCCGGCGACTCACACTTGAGCTTTCCATCGCAGTTCCCCAGCGCAGCCGACTCCGCAGAACCACCTCACCAGCCCTCCTGCAAAGACTCCTCAGGCGCGCCGTCAATTCCGAAATCGCTGAACAGCTCGCAGCCCTCCGGAATGTCGGTGTGCACACCCTCCGCGGTGAATCCAGCTTCCTCGCTCCAGGCTGGGTCCGAGTCGATCGCGGCGATGGTCAGCCAAACGCCCTGCTGAATGCCAAACAGACCGTTGTGGCCACCGGCGTGCGTCGAACACTCCTGTCGCTCTCTCTGGTCAAGCGAAATATCCACGGCCCCCACCACCTTCTGCAGTTCCCCGAACTTCCGGAATCCATCATCATTGTCGGCGGCGACGATTTCGGTGCCGGCCTCGCTGCCCTCTGCAGCACTGTCGGGATCCACACGGAACTCCTCACCCGCCAGCCACAGAATTCCGCGCTGCTGGAACTGGCGCTCGAATCCGGAGTTAAACTCACAGAACGCCCGGATCATCGTCTCCAGCCCGATGTCTTCCCGGATCCCTCAGCTACGGACTGCTGCTCTCTGCCTCCCGTCCTCGACTGCCGACGCGCCGTCGGTTTCACCGGACACCTGCGACTCGATACGCTCGGCATACAAACTGACGAACAGGGTCTGCTTTGGTGCTCCTCCTCCCTTGAAACATGGTGTCCGGGAGTGTTCGGCGCGGGCGACGTCGTTGGATTTTCTCCCGATAATTTCCGAGACTCCCGGGAGCAGGCAGCCCGTATTCTCGAAGCCGCCGCATTCCGCTCCGTTCCCCGCAACCACTCCCGCAGCCCTCTTTTCGCCAACTCCTGACCGGACCTGTCGGCCAACTCCTGCAGCTCCGGCCTCTCCCAGCACGAAGATTCCGCATGCTGCTCCCAAAGACACTTCTGAACCTCGCAGGCCCCGGTGTTGTGGCCGCACTTCTTCCCGTACTCCTCGCCAGCCTCTCTTTCGCAGCAAGTCCCCCTCAGTCGAACGATGACTGGCTGAAAGAAACGGAAACCTGGCGGGAAAATCGTGAACGCCAACTCCGCTCCGCCGATGGCTGGCTCGCTGTCACCGGACTCCACTGGCTCGAAACCGGTACTGTCCGCTTCGGCTCTGCCCCCGACTGCGAGATTCGCCTCTCCGCCGATTCCTCACCCGCACTCGCCGGAACACTCACAGTGGTCAACGGCCTTGTCCTGTTCTCCGCCGCTCCTGCGGCCACGCTCAACCTGAACGG